>PWEU01000194.1 GCA_003554005.1 Nitriliruptoraceae bacterium | reverse complement strand
TCTCTACAGCCTGACCACCGCCATCCTCGTCGTCGCCGCCATCACCGCCGCCTCCGGACTCGACATCGCCCTCCGCATGACCGAGACCCACCCACGATCTGCCCGCACCACCACGAGGAGCACCCCATGAACGTCCTGCTGATCGCCAACGGCCCCGCCTACGGCTCCGAGCTGCCCTTCAACGCCCTACGGCTGGGCGGCACCCTGGCCAAACGCGACGACGTGCACGTCCGCCTGTTCCTCATGGGCGACGCCGTCGTCTCCGCCATCGACAACCAGGACCTGCCCGACGGCTACTACCACCTGGACCGCATGCTGAAGAACCTCGCCCGCAAGGGCGGCGAGATCGGCTGCTGCGGCACCTGCCTCGACGCCCGCGGGATCGGCGACGGCCAACTGGTCGATGGCGCCCACCGGTCCACCATGGAACAGCTCGCCGACTGGACCCTCGAAGCCGATCGGATCGTGAGTTTCTGACCCTGAGCCCGGCGCTTCGCCCCAGCCCGAGCGCGCAGCCCCGACACCGGGGACAGGTCGTCGTTCGAGGATGATGTCCGGGATGAGGCAGACGGCTGACCGGCCCTCCAGGCGCTGTGGCTGGCGCTCCTCCTCCTCGCTCGCCGCTGCGCTACGTGGGCAGCCGGGAGAACAGGTGGCGACCCTTGGTCAGCCACGCCGTGCCGAAGGCCAGGAACGCGAGCACCTCGCCGCCGTAGAGCGAGGTCACGGGGCCGATGGACAGGTCCACCGCGGATCCGGCGGCGATCCACGCCATCGCCGCGATCATCACCCACCCGCAGGCTCGTAGGAAGCGTGCCAGGCCGAGATGGTCGTCGTGTCGCTGCTCTCGCCGCGCGAAGACGAAGCACAGGGCCGCCAGCGACAGCACGAAGACGATGGCGGCCGCGAAGTGGACGACCGCGACGGTCGTCTCCCCGAGCGCCTGCTGGAGGCCGGTGCAGCCAGCGGGGGCCGGCGTGGTGCCGCAGAGCGGATCCGAGTCGGACAGGCCTGGGCGCCGCGTCGGGAAGAACGCCACCAGCAGGACCGCGATGCCTCCGACCAGGCTCAGCCAGAAGTCCTTGGTCCACGTCTGCGCCGACAGGTAGGTGATCAGGAGGACGCCCACCACGGCCAGGGTGGCGACGAAGACGTCCCTGGCGGCGGTGTGGTAGTAGGCGCTGAGGGAACCCCGCAGCGCGACATCGCCGGTGAGCCACTGCTCGGAGACGATGAGGACCAGGGGAAGGAGCACGCCGAGCACGCCGACCGCAGCCCGGGGGATCAGGTACGACCGTGCGTAGAGGACCGTGGCGTCGGTGCCTGGACCGCTGGTCCTGAGGTCCGTCGGGCGGGGGAAGGAGTCATCCGTCAGGGGCATCGGATCTCCATTCGGCGGCCGGAAGGGGGGCGCGCAGCCGCCTCATTGGCCGCGTTTGATGGCTCCGTCGGCGAGTGCGTCGGCGGCTTCGCCCAACCGTAGGCCGACGACGTCCAGACGGCGCAGCAGCTCCCGTCGTTTCAGCATCTGCGGTGTCACCTCCGGTTCGTCGAGCACCTCGGCGACCGCCTGCTGGTAGAGGTAGCGGATCCGGTTGCACTCCTTCTTGGCGGCGAGCGCTCCGGGGCTCGCTTCCTCGGGGTCCTCCTCCAGCTTCTTCATCGCCTCGGCCAGGTTGTCGAGGCCGTCCTCGATCGCGTCCAGCAGGCCCGGGAACAGCTCGGAGCAGTCCACTCGGAGCAGGTCGAACTCGCGCACGAAGTCACGCAGGTTGTCGAGCACGTCATCGATCGAACGCGACAGCCGGAACAGGTCCTCGCGGTCGATGGGGGTGACCAGGCTCGTGGCCAGCAGCCCGACGAGCTCCGCTCGCTGCTCGTCACCCTGGTGCTCGACCTCGATGGCCAGCTCGCGGGCACGGTCGGAGCGCAGCTCGCCGCTGACCGCCGATCGTGCCAGGCGGGCGCCTTCGACGGTGGCTTCGACCTGGCCGGTGAGGCGTGCGGCGATGTCCTTCCCGCTGCCACCCATCAGGTCACGGACGATCGGGGCGACCCTCGCCTTCAGCCCGCCGTCACCATCGTCGTCACCCTCCCCACCAGCGCGCTGATCGCCGTCGCGGCCACCAGCGCCGCCGGAAGGGTCACCACCCAGGCCAGCGCGATCATCAGGGCTCTGTTCCATCGGATCCTCCTCGTGCTCTCCTGTGCGCCGCTACCGATCAGCCCGCCGGCGACGGCCTGCGTCATGCTGACCGGTGCACCGAGCAGGCCGGTCACGATCACCGAGACACCGGCCGCGAACTCGGCGACCACCGCGTTGATGGGCCGGACGACCATGACCCCATCGCCGAGCATCCCGCCGTAGCGACGCAGGCCGAGGGCGGCGCCGACAGCGAAGCACGCGCCGACGAGCAACAGCGTCTGGATCGGGAGCTCGACCGGCGCGGTCGGCAGCGCCAGAGCGAGGGCGAACACCGCCAGGATCTTCTGGCCGTCGTTGACGCCATAGGCGACGCACTGGAGCGAGAACGACACCCGGTGGGCACGTCGCAACGAGGTGTTCGCCGACACCCTCGGGTTCAGCCGGTACAGCAGCCTGGTGACCGCCAGGGCGAGCAGCGCCCCCACCAGGGGTGCGGCCGCCGCGAGAGCCAACACCCACGCCACCCAGCCCCACGAGACCGGCAGTCCGGCTCCCAGTCCGGCGCCGGTGATCGCTCCGACGACCGCGAGCGTGAGGCTGGTCGGCAGCCCCCACCGCGAGAGCGCGAGGACCAGACCCACCGCCACCAGGACGGCGACGGTGACCGCCGGCCCGGTCTCCCCGCCGTCGAAGGTCACCAGACGTGAGGCCAGCGTCGTCGCCACGGCCGTCCCGATGACCAGCGGTGCGGCCATGACCGCGAGCGTCAGCATGCCGATCGCGGTCAGCGGGGCGAGCCCGGGCAGCTTGATACCGGTGCTCGTGATGCTGCCGCCATCGTTCATCCCGTTGACGAAGGCGAAGCCGGCGGCCAGGACCAGCAGGGCGATCTCTAGCACCGGCCGTCAGCTCCCCGTCGCCGCACGGTGCCACCTCCGTGACCGGCGCTGCCGTGGCGCGCGACCGCGTGGCGGTGTCTCGGCACCGGTTCGCGAGGTCCGCTCGTGCTGTGGGCGGACCTGGACCTGCCACGGAGGAGCCTGCCGGGGGACATGGCCTTCGACCCTACCGACCGGGGATCGGGACGGGACCCGCCCATCGGCCGGGGCGCCGGCGGATCTGGCGGGGGACCCGAGAGCGCGATGGACAGCAGGAACTGCAGTCGACCGGTCAGCGATACCCGGGCGGTCCCGACCGCGCGGTAGGACGAACCGTCCACGCGGCTGAAGGGCAGGACGCGCACCAGGCGCCGAGCGCGCCGGCACAGCACCCGGGGTCCAGGTCCTCACCTCCGGGGCGACCTGCCCGAGGATGACGAGCCACGGCGCCGATCCGGATCCCGGGCCCGACCGACCGGCGGCCGATCCGGTTCACGGCACCCGTCGACCTCTCAGCCACCTCCTGGGCCGTGCTCGTCGTCGCCGGTCCAGCCCAACCGAACGACGCGCCCGGCCATCGAGGGCTGTCTCATCGCGCCAGGACATCGGCCGCCGTGCGCCGGGGCTGTGGCTGCGGCGTCGGCCCGTGCCCGAGGCGCAGCAGCAGCTGTGGCTGCGGGCAGTCGCCCAGCAGGTCCGCGAGTTCCGAGCGGAGCTCCTCGACCTCGATCGGTTGGTTGAGGTAGCTGGCCCAGAGTTCGGACGCGTGGACGCGCAGCAACAGGCGAGCCAGCGCCTGTCCCGTCGCGAGCCATGCCTCGGGGTCGTCACGGTCGGTGCACACGACCACGAGGGCGGGTGCCCCCGCGGCGATCTCCTCGTCCTTGGCGGCCTGCGAGTTGCCGAGGTCGAAGGTACGCATCACCAGCGGCCCGAGGTGAGACATGATGTCCGGGAACCCGAAGCCGTGACCGCGGAGACCGTCGTGAGCGGAGCTCGTGTTGGGCCGCAGCCATGCGGCGAGTTCGCGACGGAAGCGCCGATCCGCCATCTGCCGGCGGTCGCCGTCGGCGACCAGTTCGGCGATCCGGTGCTTGCTGTCGCTGTCGCTGACCACGGTCAGGCGGGCGCCTTCCTCGACGACCTCACCGCGATCGACAGGCGCGGTCGAACACCGGCCCGCGGCCCGTCGACACCGACGAACGGCCAGCGTCGAGTGACCCGAGCCCGGCGTGCCCGCGGTGCAGTGCTGGGCCGTGGTCTTCCGCCCTTGCGACGGCTCGATGCTGCAACGACCCTGGAAAACGGGCCGGCACAGGAGCACAGCAGCAGGGCGGCGACCAGATACGGCCACGGACGCAAGCACAGCAGGGACAGCAGTGGGCAGGACACCAGCGAAGTCAGCCGGCGGGCGTGGCGTGCTGTCGCTGCTCGGACGCCGTCGACAGACCTGGTCGGGCGATGGTCGCTCGCACATCGAGCACCGTGAGGTGCCGTTGGACCTCCTCCCGGAGTTCGAGCGCGAGGTCCTGGCAGCGCTGCAGGCCCCCCTGGGCGTCACCTGGGCGGCGCTGCAGGTCCGGCCCCCGCGGGTCGTCATCACACACGACGAGTTGTGGGCCACGACCGAGGAGCTCACCGCGGTGGTCGCCGAGGTCGAGGATCGACTGGGTCTCACGGACGGGTTCCCGCGTGATCGCCCGAGCCATCCGGCCGACGTCGAACCACTCGTCCGCCTGTTCGCGGAGATGGGTACCGACCTCGCCAGCTTCACGGGTGCCGTGGCCGGGCGCGCTGCCGGAGTGTCGCCGGTGACCCTGGCGGTCGATCTGTCCCGGTTGGCGACCCTGGTGGACAGCACACCGCAGCTGCGTGAGCAGGTCGACCGTCGGCTCGGATCACACGCCAGCGACCTCGTGCTCGGGGTCGGCAACGCCGTGCTCCACGGGTTCGCGCAACGGATGACCGGACAGCTGGTCGACCTCGCCCACCGCAGCCTGCTGACCGGTGAGCACCGCTCGCGGCGGACCGCATGGCAGGCCCGAGAGGAGGAGCTGTTCGCGGAACCTCCCGTCTGCGACGTCGCGTGCGGGGCGCACGCGTCGCGCGCGGATGCGCCCGTCGACGATCCGCTCGAGGACTATGCCGCTCGGTCGCTCGAAGCCTCTCTGGCCGCCTTCCCCTCCGGGCTGGTGACCACCGGGGACCTGGGTGCGGCCATGGCCCCTGTGGTCGATGCCGCTCCGAAGGCAGCCCGGCTCGGTCGGGAGGCGTTCGGTGCGGCACTGGCGCGTGTCCTCGGTCGACGCGGGGTGCTGGTCATGGACCGCCAGGCGCTGCGTCGACTCGATCGGGTCGACACGCTCGTGATCGACGGCCGACTGCTGCTGGAGACGGCCAGGTCGGGGCGTGCGGTGAGCCCGTACCGCGTCGGCGACCCCGGCCGCGAGCTGATCGAGCGGGCGTCCAGCGTCGGTCTGCGAACGGTGGCGACCGGACGCTGGTTGGCAGAGGCGGACGTCGAGGTCGACCAGGTCGTCAGCCGCCACGTCGGGTTGCCGGCGGCCGTCAGCCAGCTCCAGGAGGAGGGGCGCAGCGTGCTGGCGGTGGTTTCTGAAGCTGCTGCCAGCCTCGGTCCCGCCGACGTGCTCGTCGGGGTCCCCCGGCCAGGTGCGCCCGTCCCGCACGGCGCGCACCTGATCGTGCGGGCCGGACTGGACGAGGTCGCGTTGCTGCTCGCCGCGACCGACGCGGCGCGTGACCACACGCAGCAGGCCGTCCGACTGGCCTTCGCGGGGGCGGTGCTCGGCGCCGTTTCCGCCATCAACCGGCCGCCGGCCGAGGCCCCGGCCCGTGCCGCCCGGGCGGTGGACGCCGCAGCGCTCGTGGCGCTGGTCAACGGGCGGCGTGCCGTGCACGCCCTCGAGCGGGACCACGTCCCCCTGCGGCCGACGGCCGTCGCCTGGCACGCCATGGACGCGAGCGAGGTCCTGCGTGAGCTCGACAGCCGGGCCGACGGCCTGTCCGCCGAGGCAGCCGCCGCCCGACGGCCGTCGCGCGAGCCGGCTCCGTGGGTGCCGGAGCGACTGCGGCAGGCGATCGTCGACGAGCTCGCCAACCCACTGACGCCGGCGCTGATGGCGGGGGCCGGGCTGTCGCTGGTGACCGGCTCGGCCTCCGACGCCGGGATGGTGAGCCTGGCGTTGGGACTCAACACGGCGCTGGGAGTGGGGCAGCGGCTGCGAGCGGATGTCGCCGTGGATCGGCTCGACCACGAGGAGACGGACCAGGCGCGGGTGCGACGCGACGGCGGGCCCAGCCAGATCCCGGCTGACGAGGGGGTGCCGGGTGATGTCGTCGAGGTCGCCGCCGGTGACACCGTGGTGGCGGACTGCCGGCTCCTGGATGGTCGCGACCTCGAGGTCGACGAGGCTCCCCTGACCGGCGAGTCCGTGCCGGTCGTCAAGTCGGCCACCGCCTGTCCCGGGTCGGCCCCCGTGGCCGAGCGAACCTCGATGCTCTTCGCGGGCACGACCGTCCTGGCCGGTCAAGGGGTCGGGGTGGTGGTCGCGACCGGTGCTCGCACGGAAGCAGGCCGAGCCACTGCCGGGCCGGGCGACCCGTCCCCGGTCACCGGGGTGGATCGACGGCTCGAGGAGCTGACCGATCTCACGATCCCGGCTGCTGCCGGCAGTAGCGTGGCGGTGCTGGCCTCCGGTCTGCTGCGACGCGTGCCGCTCCAGGAGGGGGCCGGATCGGCCGTCACCCTGGCGGTGGCTTCCATCCCCGAAGGCCTGCCGCTGCTGGCCTCGATGGGACAGCGGGCTGCCGCGCGTCGGTTGACGACCTCGGGGATCGTGGCCCGCAACGTCAGCACGATCGAGGCGCTCGGCAGGGTCGAGGTCCTCTGCGTCGACAAGACCGGCACCCTGACCGAGGGATCGCTGCGACTGACCGAGGTGTCCGACGGTCGTGTCGCCATGCCGGTCGACGAGGTGGATGAGCACCACCGGCGGGTGCTGCTCGCCGCTCGGCGCTCGACACCGGTACGCGCTGACGAGCCGTTCGCTCACGCCACCGACGGGGCGGTCGCCGAGGGCACCGACGCCGCTGGTGTGCGGCGACGCGGCAGCGGTGGGTTCGAGCCGCTGGACGACCTGCACTTCGCCCCTGACCGGGGGTACCACGCGGTGCTGGCTCGTACCAGCCGCGGTCCCGTGGTCAGCGTCAAGGGCGCGCCCGAGGTGGTGCTCGAGCGGTGCGAGGCCTGGCAGGTCGGTCGTGACGAGCGGCGACTGGACAGCCAGGACCGTGACCGCCTGCTCCGACACGCAGGTGAGTTGGCCGGACGAGGCATGCGGGTACTCGCCGTCGCCGAACGGCGTCTGACGGGCAGCTCGGAGCTCGAGGACCACGATGTGCGGGACCTCAGGCTGCTCGGCTTCGTGGGCCTGCGCGATCCCGCACGGGCCAGTGCCGCCGAGGCGGTCGGCCGGCTGCGCGACGCCGGTCTGCGCGTGGTCATGGTGACCGGCGATCACACGGCGACGGCGGTCTCGGTGGCTCGTGAGGTCGGCCTGGATGACGGCACCGTCGTCACGGCCACGGAGTTGGCGCAGCTGGAGGAGCAGGAACTCGACGCGACGCTGGCCGATGTCACGGTGATCGCCCGCGCTACACCCGAGCACAAGGCCGATCTCGTGCGTGCCTATCAGCAGCGAGGCACGGTGGTCGCCATGACCGGTGACGGCGCCAACGACGTGGCCGCCATCCAGTTGGCTGACGTGGGGATCGCGCTCGGTCCGCGCGCAACCGACGCTGCTCGCCACGCCGCGGATCTGGTGGTGACCGACGAGCGCATGGAGACCCTCGCCGACGCGATCGCCGAGGGTCGCGGTCTGTGGGCTTCGGTCCGGGACGCGGTGGCGGTGCTGGTCGGTGGCAACCTCGGCGAGATCGGTTTCACGGTGGCGGGCAGCGTGATGACCGGGCGAACACCGCTCGATGCCAAGCAGCTGCTGCTCGTGAACCTGTTCACCGACGTCGTCCCGGCCACGGTCATCGCCATGTCCCGGCCCGAAGGCGCCAGCATCGACACTCTCCTGGGTGAGGGTCCCGAAGCCTCGCTCGGCTCGCTGCTGAACCAGGCGCTCACCTGGCGGGCGATCGGCACCGGTGCCGGCGCCATCGCCGCCTACCTCCCGGCCCGGCTGACGGGTACGGCCGATCACGCGTCGACGACAGGTCTGGTGGCGCTCGTCGGTGGCCAGCTGCTGCAGACCATCGCCACCCGGCCGCGCGACCTGCGTGTCTGGCTCGCCAGCGCCGGCTCGGCTGCGGCGCTGGCCACGATCGTGCAGACCCCCGGGCTCAGCGGAGCCGCGGGCTGCCGCCCGCTCGGACCGATCGGATGGACCCTCGGGACCTCGGGTGCCGTCGCCGGTGCGGCCATCGGTGCGCTCGGTCCCCAGGTGGAGCGGGCCGTGCGTGACCCCCGATCGCCCGCCGTCGCGCGACCCGACGTTCGCCCGGTGCTCCCGGTCATCGGTGGGGTGCCCTGGATCGGCGGCGGCACGCCCGAGACGGACACCGGATCCGGCTAGGAGCCATCGCCCTCCTGCGCGGCGCGTTCCTGTCGTGCCTCCAGGAAGTAGGTGCCGATCGTCCCCGCGAGGGCGGCGAAGACGACGATGGCGTAGATCGACAGCGCGATGGCCAGCAGACGGCCTGCCAGCGTCACCGGCTCGTGGACCAGGTTGGCGGCGATCGCGACGTTCGCCGACCACCACAGCGCATCACCGAGGCTGGCGAGCGCGTCCTGGCGTCCGCGCTCGAGCACGAACAGCAGCTGCCCGCTGCCGAACACGACGACCACGGTCGCGGCCAGCAGGAACTGCAGGCGACCGGCCAGCAACACCCGGGCGGTCCCGACCGCGCGGTAGGACGAACCGACCACGCGGCTGAAGGGCAGGACGCGCACCAGGCGCAGCGCGCGGAACAGGCGCAGCACCCGCAGCAGGGGCAGCACGAGGAACAGCACCGAGGGCCAGTGACGGCGCAGGAACCGACCTGGGTGCCTCGACACCACCAGCTTGGCGACGAGCTCGACGGCGAACAGCAGCCAGATGACGTTGCTGATCACGGTCAGCACCTCGCGCTGGTCGCGTGGTGCGACCAGCTCGTAGGCCACCAAGGCGGCCCAGACCACCGCCAGGACAGCCATCGGGATGTCGAGCCGACGCTCGAGCAGCGTGGCCAGTCGCTCTCGCTCCGTCGGCTCGTCGTCTGGATCGGGATCGAGCGTGGGGGATGCCGCGTCGGTCATCGAGACGACGCCATCCGCCGCTGGCAGGGGGCATCGCACCCGCGGTCGACGCTCTCGGATCTGTGCATGGTGCCTCCGTCGCTGCGGCGTTGGCTTGGTGGTGGTGCGGGTCGGCGGTCCCCATCTCGCACTGCCGATCACCGAGCCGACAGGTTGCCACGTCATCGCGCAGCGATCGCGGCCATCCGTCAGGGCGAGGCGGACCGCCCAGGCCCCCGGACGCTTGGACGAGGGTGGCCCCACGAACCTCCACCGCGACGCCCTACGATGACTGGAGGCCGCTCATGAGGAGTGCGCACCATGGAAGGGCTGCTGTTCACCATCGCCCTGTTGATCGTCATCGGGATCGGCATCGGGCTGTTGCCGCGGCGCTGGAGCAGGGCGCGCGGTCCCGAGCAGACCACCGAACCCCCGGGTGAGACGAGCGCGCCAGACGACTGGCCGCGTGACGGCGGCGACAACCCTCGGGCGCCGTGATCGCCTGAACGGGACGCTCGTCGCGGGCGCTCGTGGGCATCGGTGGGGGCGCAGCTGGCTCGCTACGGGCCGGCGACGCCCCTGCCGCCGCGAGCAACGGGGCCGGCTGGGCCCCCGGCCGTCGAGGCTCGATCGGCTGCCGAGCGGGTCGGTGACCCGGCCCTGGTCGACGAGGTCGGCCGGACGCTGTCGGCCAGCTGACCGTGATCTGCCGGCCTTGCCCGCGCACCGCAGCTACGAGGTCCTGCCACGGTGCGCGAGCAACGGTCGGGAGCGGCGGCGGCGGGGGTGACGGTCGGGAGCGGCGACGGGAGCGGCGACCGCGGGGGCGACGCCCGCGTCGTCGAACCGCGGGGAACGCACAGCGGCTTGTATCGTCGCGCGCGGTGCATCGTCAGCCGGGACGACCACCGCGTTCCGACGCGGGACGGGAGGGACAGCGTGTCCGTCTGGCTCGTCGTCGGCATCGTCCTCTACCTCGCCGGCCTCGTGCTCACGTTCAGCGGCGCAGGGCTCGGTGGCCGGGTCATCGGGTTGGCGGTCGTGTCGGCGGGGGCCGGGCTCGCGGTGGTGTTCGCCCCGCCGCTCCGCTCGTGGCCGGCGGCGATCACCGTGGCCCTGACCTTGATCCCGCTGGTGCTGGTCGCCGCGGCACTGCGGCGGAAGGTCGACCAGGTGGCCGGTGAGCGGGGGGCGACCCTCGACGACGATGCCCTGTGATCGCCGCGCTCGCCCTGCTGGTGGCCCTGCCGGTCGCGGGCGCCGTGCTCACGAGCGTCACCCGGGGCCCGACGAGGGTGCGGCTGTCCCTGCTGATGGCCACGGCCATCCTGGTCGCCGCGGGCCTGCTGGCACGGTCGGTGCTGGCGGGCGGCGCTGCCCACGTGCTGACACTCACCTCCCCGATCAGCGTCGTCGTGGTCCTGATCGCCGACGGCCTGGCGGTCTCGTTCCTGGTCATGTCTGCGGTCGTCGGCCTGGCCGTGATCGGCTTCGCCTGGGCCGAGGTCCGTCACGAGCAGGACCGCCACCACCGCGCGTACTGGCCGCTGCTGTTCACGCTCTGGGCCGGGGTGAACCTGCTCCTGCTGGCCGGCGACCTGTTCACCGTCTACCTGATGCTCGAGCTCGTGGCGCTGGCCGGCTCGCTGCTCGTCACGCTGCGCGGGGACCGCGGCAGCCTGCTGGCGGGCACGCGCTACTTCTACGCGGAGCTGGTCGCATCCACGACGATGCTGATCGGCATCGCGATCGTGTGGTCCCAGGCTGGCACGGTCGTGTTCAGCGAGCTGGCAGCGGGCCTCGAGGACGCGCCGCTGGCCGCCCTGGGGCTCGCGATCATGACCATCGGGCTACTGCTGAAGGCACCGCTGGCGCCCCTGCACTTCTGGCTCCCGGCGGCTCACACCCTGGCGCCGAGCGCGGTCAGCCCGCTGCTGTCCGGGGTGATGGTCAAGGTGGCGTTCGCCGTCCTCGTGCGGCTGTGGTTCCTGTCGGTGCCGGAGCTGGTCACCACCTCGGCCGCGCAGCTGATCGGGGCCATGGGCGCGCTCGCGATCCTGTGGGGCTCGGGGGGTGCGCTGCTCGCGACCGGACTGAAGCGGTTGATCGCCTCCTCCACCGTCGCTCAGGTCGGGCTGGTGTTCCTGCTGGTTCCGCTGGTCGCGGCCGGGTCCTTCGACGGCTGGGCCGGTGGGGTGGTGCTGGCCGTCAGCCACGCCTTCGCGAAGGGTGCGATGCTGATGGCCGCGGCCGTCCTGGTCGACAGCGCCCGGCAGGCGGGCGCCCCCGCGCCGGGCGCCGGCAGCGTCGTCGGGGCGATCGACGGCGAGACCCACGTCGGGCGGGGGACCAAGGCAGCCAAGAGCGTGCGCGGCGAGACGACCTGGCCGCTGCTGATGGAGCTGCGGGGGAGCGCGGTCCGGCGACCGGTGGCGATGATGGCCTTCGGGATCGCCGGGATCAGCCTGGTGGGTCTCCCACCCAGCGGTGGATTCGTCGCCAAGTGGTACCTGCTGATCGGCAGCATCACCACCGGGCAGTGGTGGTGGGTGATCGTGCTGGTGATCGGCACGCTGCTCACCGTCGGCTACCTGATGCG
>PWEU01000305.1 GCA_003554005.1 Nitriliruptoraceae bacterium | reverse complement strand
GGGGTGGTGGGGTTGGGGAGGTTGGGCCCCGGTTTCCGGGGGTGAGGTTCCCCAACCCTGCCGGGGCCGGGGTGCCGTGGGTGCCGGGGTGGGGTGGTGGGGTTGGGGAGGTTGGGCCCCGGTTTCCGGGGGTGAGGTTCCCCAACCGTGCGCGGGGCGGGGCGGCGTGGGTGCCGGGCCGGGGGCGGGTGGGGCGCGCGGCCAACCGCGCCGGGCAGGGATCGCCCGGCCCCAGCCCCGGCCCCAGCCCCGGCCCCGGCCCCAGCCCCGGCCCCGGCCCCGGCCCCGGCCCCGGCCCCGGCCCCGGCCCCGGCCCCGGGGCCGGGGCGGTTGGCCGGACCTCGGTCGAGGGGGTAGCGTGTCGGCTTCGCGGCGGACCCGTGCCTCGGGCCGCCGCCCCCGCACGACCACGGGCTGTGGCGCAGTCAGGTAGCGCACTCGTCTGGGGGGCGAGGGGTCGCCGGTTCAAGTCCGGCCAGCCCGACCAGTGGTGCCCCGGGTGTCACGTGCACCCGGGGCACCGTCGCGTCGGCCTCTCGTCTACCGTGCGCGGCGCACAGCGGGAGCCACTGCCGGTCAGGACGGACACATGCGGGTCTTCGACATCGGGGCCAAGTACGAGCCCCAGCAGGCCAGCGACCGCATCCTCACGATCCCCAACGCCCTGTCGCTGGCGCGGCTGCTCGTCCTGCCCCTGATCTACCTCGACCTCGTCGACGGTCGGCTGGTGCGAGCCTTCGTGCTGCTCGTGGTCTTCGCCGCCACCGACTGGCTCGACGGCTACCTCGCCCGGCGGCTCGACCAGATCAGCCGGATCGGCACGCTGCTGGACCCGATCTCCGACCGGGCGCTGTTCCTGGTGGTCGGCTTCGGCTTCGTGCTGTCGGGCCTGTTGCCGCTGTGGGCGCTGCTGGTGATCCTGGCCCGGGATGTCGCGGTGCTGCTGGTGGGAGGGGTGCTGCTGCTGCGCGGTGCGAGCACCCCTGCCGTCACCAAGATCGGCAAGGCCGCGACCTTCGGCCTGATGTGGGCGTTCCCGCCCTTCCTGCTGGCCGGCATCGTCGGGGACGGTGCAGCCGACCCCCAACCGCTGCTCCAGGCGCTCGGCTGGGTGTTCTACGGGGTCAGCACGGTGCTGTACTACGTGTCGGCGGGCCAGTACGCCGTCGAGGTGGCGCGCTCGTCCCGCTAAGGTCATCGGCAGCGGTACCGGTGACCCCGGGCCGTGCCCGAAGCGCCGAGCGAGCGGAGAGACGAGGTCGTGGCCGAAGACATCCCCAGCACGCTTCGCTACACCGAACAACACGAGTGGGTCCGCGACGACGGCGAGGTGATCGTCGTCGGGATCACCGCCTTCGCCCAGGACCAACTGGGTGACGTCGTCTACGTCGACCTGCCGACGCCAGGGGCCGCGGTCGAGGCGGGCCAGGCCTTCGGCGAGGTGGAGTCGACCAAGTCGGTGTCCGATCTGTACGCCCCGGTGGCCGGCGAGATCGTCGAGCGCAACGACGAGCTCGACGACCGCCCCGAGCTCGTCAACGCCGACCCCTACGGCGAGGGGTGGCTGGTCACGATGGCCCCGGCGGATCGCTCCGCGCTGGAGGGCCTGTTGGACGCCGCCGCCTACCGGCAGCTGACCGGGGGCTGAACCTCACGTTCCCCGCGCACGGGCTACCCGGTGTGGTCTACGCTTGGGGCCGCGGGGAGCGGGTCCGCACCTCGCCTGTCTCGACATCCACCCCACGTTGACCTCTGGTCGCCGTGAGGTGGCGGGAGCGCTCGCAGGTCAGGAGGCCGGATGTTCTGCAGCCAGTGCGGCCAGGAGGTACCCGAGGGGGCGAACTTCTGTCCCGCCTGCGGTGCCCCGATCGCGGCGTCGGCCGTGCCCGGCGGCACCGACGACACGACCTCGGCGCTGGAGGTCGGGGCCTTCGACCCCCGCCACGAGGTGGACGACATCCCTGAGCTCGAGCCGGGCACGGGGATGCTGGTCGTCGTCCGTGGGCCCAACGCCGGCTCGCGGTTCCTGCTCGACCGCGAGCGGACCAGCATCGGACGCCACCCGGAATCCGACATCTTCCTCGACGACGTGACGGTGTCCCGGCGGCACGCCATCGTCAGCCAGGTGGGCGCCGGGATGGTCGTCGAGGACAACGGCAGCCTGAACGGGACCTACGTCAACGGCGAACGCGTCGAACGGCGGGAGCTGGCCACCGGCGACGAACTGCAGATCGGGCGCTTCAAGGTGCTGTTCGTCGGTGATCCCAGCCTGACGCTCGAGGAGCTCTCGTGATCACCCACACGATCGGTGAGGTCCTCAACCAGCTGCGGGACGAGTTCGACGACATCACGATCTCCAAGATCCGCTTCCTGGAGTCGGAGGGGCTGATCAACCCCGACCGCACCGAGTCCGGGTACCGCAAGTTCACCCTCGGCGACATCGACCGGCTCCGCTACGTGCTGCGGGCCCAGCGGGACCGCTACCTGCCGCTCAAGGTGATCCGCGAGGAGCTCGACCGGCTCGATGCGGGGTTGAGCGTCCAGGGCCCCGCCCAGGGGCAGCTGCTGGTCGATGAAACGGCCACCGTGGCACCGGGCTCCTC
>PWEU01000388.1 GCA_003554005.1 Nitriliruptoraceae bacterium | reverse complement strand
CGATCCAGGCCGAGCACGGCCCCGATGCGGTGGCGATCTACCTCGGCAACCCGAACGTGCACACCTTGGCCGGACAGCTCTACATCCGGCCGCTGGCCAAGGCGCTGCGCACCACCAACATCTACTCCGCCTCCAGCGTGGACCAGCTGCCCAAGCACGTCAGCTGCGGCTACCTGTTCGGCGATCCGCTGGCGATCCCGGTGCCCGACCTCGACCGCACCGACCTGCTGGTGGTGCTCGGCGGGAACCCGCGGGTCTCCAACGGCTCGCTGATGACCGCGCCGGACCTGCCGGGCCGGCTCACCGCGCTGCGCCGTCGCGGTGGCCGCCTGGTCGTGGTCGACCCCGCCCGCACGCGCACCGCCGAGCGGGCCGATGTCCACCTCGCCGTCCGGCCCGGCACCGACGCGCTGCTGCTGTTCGCCGTCGTGCACACCCTGGCCGAGGAGGGGCTGGCCGACGTGGGCGACCACCTGCGCGACCACGTTCGCGGGGTCGACGAGGTGGTGGCCCTGGCAGCTCCCTTCGCACCCGAGCGGGTGGCGGCGGCGTGCGGGATCGACGCGGCGGCGATCCGCGCGCTGGCGAGGGAGCTGGCGGAGGCGGAACGGGCGGTCGTGTACGGGCGGCTCGGCACCAGCACGGTCGCCTTCGGCACGACCACCTCGTGGCTCGTGGACGTGGTCAACGTGCTCACCGGCAACCTCGACCGTCCCGGCGGCGCGATGTTCCCCCTACCGGCCCATCACCGCGCGCCACGGCGGCCGTTCCGCCACGCCCGCCGGCACAGCCGGGTCCGGGGGCTACCGGAGGCGATCGGCGAGTTCCCGGTCGCGACCCTCTACGACGAGATCGTCACCCCCGGGGAGGGGCAGGTGCGGGCGCTGATCACCGTCGCCGGCAACCCGGTGCTGTCCACCCCCGACGGTGCCCGGCTGGATGCGGCGATCGCCGGCCTCGACCTGGTCGTGGCCGTGGACCCCTACGTCACCGCCACCAGCCGGCACGCCGACGTCGTCCTGCCGCCCCCGCGGATCCTGCAGCGCAGCCACTACGACCTGGCCTTCAGCGCGCTGGCGATCCGCAACGTCGCCAACCACTCCCCCGCCGCCGTGGCCCTCGACGACCAGCAGCCCGACGAGTGGGAGATCCTGCTCACCCTCGCCGCGATCGCGCTGGGCCAGTCGCCCCCCATCGAGGTGGACGCCGCCGACGCTTTCGTGCTGCAGCAGGCGCTGGAGGCCGTGGTCGCCGACCCCTCCGCGCGGCTGGCCACCCGCGACGTCGACGAGCTGCGGGCACACCTGGACGGCCGTCGGGGTCCGGAGCGGCTCCTGGACCTGCTCCTTCGCGCGGGCCCCTACGGCGATGGGTTCGGCAGCCACGAGGATGGGCTGTCGCTGGCCCGGCTCGAAGCGCACCCCCACGGGATCGACCTCGGACCGCTCCAGCCGCGGGTGCCGCAGCTGCTGACGACCGCGTCGGGCAGCATCGAGCTGGCGCCGGAGCCGCTCGTGTCCGACGTGGCCCGCCTCGAGCGCCACCTCGACGACAGGGTCGGCACCGACGCGCCGAGCACCGACGCGCCGAGCACCGACCCGCCGAGCACCGACGCGCCGAGCACCGACCGGCCGAACACGAACGGGCTCGTCCTGATCGGCCGGCGCCACCTGCGGACCAACAACTCCTGGTCCCACAACGTGGCCGGGCTGGCCAAGGGCCAGCAGCTGTGCACGCTCAGGATCCACCCCGACGACGCCGCCGAGCGGGGGCTGGCCGACGGCACCGCCGCGGTGGTGCGCTCGGCCGCCGGGGAGATCACCGTGCCCGTGGAGGTGACCGATGCGCTGCGCCGCGGAGTGGTGAGCCTGCCCCACGGCTTCGGCCACGACCTCGACGGGGTGGAGCTGACGGTGGCCCGCAGCGCCGGCGGCGCCAACAGCAACGTGCTCGCCGACCGTCCCCTCGTCGATCCGATCAGCGGCAACGCCGTGCTCAACGGCCTGGACGTCGAGGTGGTGCCGGCGTGACCTCCTCCGCGACCCGCCGCCGGATCGATGAGCGGCTGGCGGAGCTCCACGAACGGATCGCGGCGATCCCGGTGGGGACGGAGGAGCGCGTCTACCGCTCCGGGGAGGGCTACCTCGACGCCCGCTCCGTCGGCGCGGCGGCCAACCGGCTGGCGATCGCGGTGGTGACCGTCGATGGTGACACCCACACGGTCGGGGACCACGAGGTGGCGGTGCCGCTGCACTCGGTGGCGAAGGTGTTCACCTACGGACGGGTGCTCGCTGACCTCGGGCCCGAGGCGGTGCTGGCCCGGGTGGGGGTGGAGCCCTCCGGGGACACCTTCCAGGCGCTGCGCGTCGACGAGCGGACCATGCGGCCCTTCAACCCCATGGTCAACGCCGGCGCGCTGGTGACCACCAGCCTCGTCACGGGCGCCGACCCGGCCGAACGGTTCGCCCGGGTCCTGGCGACGCTACGGGTGTTCGCCGGCGACGACCGCCTGGTGCCCGACCGAGCCACCCTGGAGGCGGAGGTCGCCACCGCCGACCGCAACCGCGGCGCGGCCTACCTGCTGCGCAGCGCCGGGCTGCTCACCGG
>PWEU01000079.1 GCA_003554005.1 Nitriliruptoraceae bacterium | reverse complement strand
GCGCAAGCTCGCCCTGGCCCGCGGGCTGGCATCCGAGGCGAGCGTGCTGGTCCTCGACGAGCCCACCAACCACCTCGACCTGCCTTCGATCGAGCGCCTCCAGGCTGCACTCGAGGCGTTCCCGGGTGCGCTGCTGCTCGTGACCCACGACGATCTCCTCGCCGGATCGGTCACCCAGACCACGTGGCGGCTCCTCGGCGGCCGGGTCGAGGTGTCCTGTGGTCGGTGACGCGGCGGCCTCGATCCGCGGCGAACCCGATCCGTGGGTGCCACACCGTGGGCAACGAAGGTGCGTCCAGGCTGGGGCGGACCTGTCCCGGTCCGCGCCCTACGCTCGGACCGGCGGTGGTCTTCGGGTACCGGGCGGCCCGGCACCGGGCGACCGAACGAGCCGAGCCACCCCCTCCCCCGAGGGGGAAGGAGCCGCGGTGGGCAGGGACGCGGACGGGGTACCGGACCGGGCGCCTCGTGTCGCGCCGTCGGTGCGCGGCGCACGCCTCGGGTTGACCGGGATGTTCCTCGCCAGCGGCCTGACGCTGGCCTCGTTCCTGTCGCGGATCCCGTCGGTCCAGGACGACCTCGGGTTGCCTGCCGCCACGCTCGGGCTGGTCCTCCCGGCCCTGTCGGTGGGCGTCGTGAGCGGTCTGCTGCTGGCGGGACGGGTGATCGGGCGCACGGGCAGCCGACACCTGATGCTGGCGGGGGTGGTGACCGCTGTCATCGCCCTGCCGGTGACGGGCCTGGCGGCGGGGCCGCTCACCTTGGCACTCGCGCTGGCCCTGCTCGGCCTCGGCGCCGCCTCGATGGACGTCGGGATGAACGCCCAGGGCATCGGGGTGGAGCGCTCCTACGGCCGGTCGATACTGGTCAGCATGCACGCGGCCTGGAGCGTCGGCACGCTGATCGGTGCGCTCGCCGGCAGCATCGCGATCGCGAGCGGTACCCCGGTGTGGGCGCACCTGGCGCTGGTGGCCATGCTGGTCGCCACGATCGGGGTCATGGCGTTGCGACGGCTCACCATCGACGACCGGGTGACGGCCACCGCACCGGCCCGCTTCGCGCTGCCACGGGGACCGTTGTTCCCGCTCGCACTGGTCGCCTTCGCCTCGATCCTCGGCGAGTCCACCGCCGGCTACTGGGCTGGCATCCACCTACGTGACACCGTCGTGGTGGCAACGGAACGCATCGGGTGGGCGTTCGTGGCCCATACGGCCGGCATGGTCGGCGCTCGGCTGATCGGCGACCGACTGGTCGGACGTTTCGGCCGTCGCACAGTGATCCGAGCCAGCGGGCTCCTGGCCGGTGGCGGGTTCCTGGTGGTGGCGACCGTGCCCGTGCTGCTCGGCGGCGTCGCCGGATTCCTACTGGTCGGGCTCGGCCTCGGCTCGCTCGTGCCGCTGGCCTTCGCCTCCGCCGGACGGGTGGTGACGACGCCGGGCGAAGGGGTCGCCGCGGTGCTGGCCGTCGGTTACCTCGCCTTCCTGATCGGACCGCCGGTGATCGGGGGAATGGCCGACACGATCGGGCTGTCGGCGGGGTTCCTCATGGTCGGGGTCGTGATCGCGCTGTTGACCACCAGGCCGCTCCCGGCGGCCCGGTGAGCTCCGTCGTCACCCTGCCGAGGCGCCGTCAGGCCCTGTGGATGGTCAGGCACCTGGCTTGACCGCGGTGAAGGCGTGGCCCTGGACCCCGAAGGTCCGGGCGTTGCCCTCACCCGGAGCCCCGCCGTAGGTGTCGAGCGGCTCTCCGAACCGCAGATCGACCAGGCCGACACCCTCGATCACCGTCTGCCACCCTGCACACGGCAGGGCACCGGCGATTCAACCCTTCCACAGATCGATGTCGCGTCTGGCCGCCTCCGGTACCTCCACCTCGACGCAGACGTCGGCGATCTGGATGCGGCCGCCGGGCTTGAGCGCCCGCATGATCTCCTCGTAGGCCGCGACCTTGTCCGGCACCAGGTTGAGGACCCCGTTGGAGATCACCAGGTCGGCCCAGCCGTCGGGCACCGGCAGCTCCTCGGCGAAGCCGGAGCGGAACTCCACGTTGTCCAGCCCCGCTGCACCGGCGTTCCGGCTGGCGCGCTCCAGCATCGCCGGGGTCATGTCCACGCCGACCACCGCACCCTGTGAGCCGACGGCGCGCGCGGCGATCATGGCGTCCAGGCCGCCGCCCGACCCGATGTCGATCACCTGCTCTCCGGGCTCCGGGAGTCCCCAGCTGAAGGGATTGGCGACCCCGGCGAAGGCTTCGATGCACGCCTCCGGGAACCCGTCGAGCAGCTCCGCCCCGTAGCCGAGGCGGCTGGTGGCCCGCCGTCCGGTGTGGAAGTGGAACTCCCCACCCGGCTCATGTGCCACCTCGGCGTAGTGCTCCTGCACCTCGCTGCGGAGCTGGTCGACGTCGACCAGCGGTTGCTCTCCCATGCCGCTCACCCTCCCGCGGTCACCACCGATCATGGGGCTCTCAGGGCAGCTGTCAAGAGGTGACCGAGCTCAGACGTTGGCTCGAGGGGGTCTCCACCAGACATCGAGGTGCTCTCCCGCTGCCTCTCCGAAGGAGGACAGCCCGACGTGGAAGCGACGGGCACCACTACCAAAGCCTCAAGTGGT
>PWEU01000072.1 GCA_003554005.1 Nitriliruptoraceae bacterium | reverse complement strand
GACCTCAACGTGTTCCCCGTCCCCGACGGTGACACGGGGACGAACATGACCCTGACCGTGCGAGCTGGTCGGGACGCCCTCGCCGCAGCCCGCGAGAACCGTCCCGAGGGCGGTCGCGACGCCCTCGCAAGGGAGGTCATCCGCGGGGCCGTCAGAGGCGCGCGTGGCAACTCCGGGGTCATCATCAGCCAGGTCGTCCGCGCGGTCGTCGAGGTGACCGTCGGCGAGCGGGAGGTGGACGCCCCGATCTACGCCGCGGCGCTGTCCCACGCCCGGGACCTCGCCTACGAGGCCGTGGCCGACCCGGTCGAGGGCACGATCCTCACGGCCATCGCCGCTGCCGCGCGCGCCGCGACCGAGGCCGTCGCCGACGGCGCCAACCTGGTGAGCGCCTCGGCAGCCGCCAGCGCCGCGACCGCGATCGCGGTGGAGGAGACGCGGGGACAGCTCGAGGTCCTGCGGCAGGCCGGGGTCGTCGACGCCGGCGCCAGGGGGTTCGAGGTGCTCCTGGCCGCCGTCCACGGGCACCTCACCGGCGAGGACTCGCCCGTCGCGTTGGATCCTCGCCGTGAAGTGGTGGTGCACACCGCCGGACACGTCTGTCACGGTTCGCTCGCGCACCCCTACGAGGTCCAGTACCTGCTCGATGCCCCCGATGCCTCCGCAGCGCCGCTGCGGGTGGCGCTCGAGCAGCTCGGCGAGTCGGTGGTGGTCGTCGCGGCCGGCGGGCTCCTGAACGTGCACGTCCACACCGACCGGATCGGACCGGCGATCGAAGCGGGCCTGGCACACGGCCGCGCCTCCGCGATCGAGGTGGTCCACCTCGGCGAACAGGTCGCAGAGCGCGACGCCGCCCGGGCGATCAGCGACGCCGCCCTGGCGATCGACGCCCCCTGGTCCCGCAACGCAGGTGCGGCCCCGGGGACCGGCCTTCGTCCGAGCCGGCCCCTCGCCGTGGCTGCGGTGTTGCACGGCGTCGGAGCGGTCGCCCTGGCCCGCTCGTTGGGAGCCGAGGTGGTGGACGGCACCGCTGGCGCGTTGCCCTCGGTAGCGCAACTGGTCGAGGCGATCGTGGCCAGCCGGGCAGCCCGGGTCCTGGTGCTTCCCGGTCACCGCAACGGGGTCGCTGCAGCCCGTGCCGCAGCGGAGGTCGCGACCCGCGAACACGACCTCGAGGTGGAGGTGGTCGAGGCCGCGACCTCGCCGCCCGCGGTGCTGGCGGCGCTGGCGCTCTGGGAGCCGGAGGCCGACCCCGACCAGGTGATCGACGAGATGCTCGCCGCGGCGTCAGCGGTCCACGCCGGCGAGGTGGTGGATGCTGTTCGGGATGCGGCGACGCCCATCGGCCCGGTCCGTGCCGGCCAGCCCCTGGGGCTCGCTGACGGTGAGCTCGTCGCTGCCACCGACCGGCCGCTGGATGCGCTCGCTGCGGTGTGCCGGGCGCTCGACGTCGGTGGCGCCGAGGTGATCACGCTGCTGCACGGCAACGCCGCGTCACCCGAGGACCGGCAGGCCGCTGCCGAGCTGGTCAGGCAGCTGGCCGCCAACGCCGAGGTGGAGGTCGTCGACGCGGGCGTGGCGCCGTCCCGGTTCTGGATCGGCGTCGAGTGAGCCTGTCGCTGGACGACCGAGTCACGGCCCTGCCCGGCGTCGGCCCCAAGCTCGCCGGCCGGCTGGACGAGGCCTTCGGGATCCGCACGGTGCGTGACCTCCTCGAGCACTACCCGCGCCGCTACCACGACGCCGGGGAGGTGCTCGACCTCGGCGACGTGGAGGAGGGGACCCCGGCGACCCTGCTCGGCGAGGTCCTCGACTGGTCGACCCGGCGCATCCCCCCGCGAGGCAAGCGCTCGCGACCGCTCGATCTGGCGGAGGGACGGGTCCGGCAGGCCAGCGGGGCGGTGTTCACCGTCACCTTCTTCAACCAGCGATGGCGCGCCTCGACCCTGCCGCCCGGCACGGTGGCGGCCTTCAGCGGCACCGTGAAGCGGTTCCGTCGTGAGCTCCAGCTGGCCAGCCCCGACGTCCAGGTGCTCGGCAAGGTGGGCTCGGGGACCGATGCTGCGTCCGCCGCCGAGCGGCTCGACCACCAGCGGCTCCTGGCCGTCTACCGGGCGACCGACGGGTTGCCCAGCTTCAAGCTGAACGAGCTCGTCGAGGTTGCGCTGGACGCCCTGCCACCCGTCGACGACTGGCTCCCCGAGGAGCTGAGGGCGGCACAGCGGTTGCGCCCCCTGGACGAGGCGGTCCGTGCGATCCATGCCCCAGCTGACCAGCCCGATCGCCACTCGGCCCGCCGTCGGCTGGCCTTCGACGAGCTGTTCAGTCTGCAACTCGGACTGCAGTGGCGGCGCCGGCAGCTCGAGGCGGACACCGTCGGGCTGGACAACGCACCGGTGCCATCAGGCTGGGCGAGCCGGTTCCTCGCCGCGCTGCCCTTCCCTCCGACCGGTGCCCAGGCGCGGGCGATGGAGGACCTGGGCCGGGATCTCGGAGCGCCGCGGCCGATGCACCGGTTGCTCCAGGGTGACGTGGGCTCCGGCAAGACCGTCGTCGCCGTGTGGACCATGCTCAACGCCGTCGATCGAGGTCGCCAGGCGGCGCTGATGGTGCCGACGG
>PWEU01000036.1 GCA_003554005.1 Nitriliruptoraceae bacterium | reverse complement strand
CCGTGCTCGCCGAGGGGGTGCGCCGCCTCGATGCCGCTCGGCTCTGGTCCTCGCGGTAGGGCTGCGTTACCGTGAGGAGCCCTCGGCAAGGGCCGTCCCATGGGCGCCGGCTTCCAGGCGATCGCCGTCGACTACGACGGCACGTTGACCGACGCCGACCGGCCCGAGCCCGACCTCCTCGCGGCGATCCGAGAGCAGCGGGAGCGGGGCGTGGTCGTGGTGCTCGTGACCGGCCGCATCCTGTCGGAGCTACGGGCGGTGTTCCCGGAGGTCGAGGAGGAGTTCGACGCCATCGTGGCCGAGAACGGCGCGGTCCTGGTCGATGCGGACGGGGTGCAGGACCTGGCATCGGCGGTGGATCCGGCGCTGGCGCGGGAGCTCACCCACCGGGACATCTCGGTGCGTCAGGGGCGGGTCCTGCTGGCCTGTGACGGCGAGTACGCCGGTGCGGTGGTCGAGGAGATCGTCCGGCTGGGTCTGGGCTGCCAGCTGGTCCACAACCGGTCGGCGCTGATGGTGCTGCCCAACGGGGTGACGAAGGGCACCGGCCTCATGCAGGCTCTCGGCAACCTCGGTATCTCGCGCCACAGCACCCTGGCGGTCGGCGATGCGGAGAACGACCACCACCTCCTCGAGGTGTGCGAGCTGGGGGTCGCGGTCGGCAACGCCGTCGACGCCCTCAAGCGGGCCGCCGACGTGGTGCTCGACCGCCCCGACGGCGCCGGCGTGACCGAGCTGCTGCGCGGCCCGCTGGTGACGGGGGAGCGGCGGGTGCCGCCGCGCAACTGGGTGCTGACCCTCGGGCGCGACGATGCGGGCAACGAGGTCCAGCTGCCGGCGTCCCGGATCAACCTGCTGGTCGTGGGTGCGAGCTGCTCCGGCAAGTCCTACCTGGTCGGGCTGCTCGTCGAGCAGCTGGCGCGCACGGACTACAGCGTGCTGGTGCTCGATCGCGAGGGCGACCACCGCCCGCTCACCCAGCGGCGGGGGATCCTCGGCGTCGGGGGCCGGGACCCGCTCCCGACGCCGTCGCAGCTGGCCGAGCTGCTGCGGCACCGGTTCAGCAGCGTCGTGGTGGACCTGTCGCCGTTGGCTGACGAGGCGCAGCGCGCGTACGTGGACGAGATCGCGCCGGTGATCCTCGCGCAGCGGTCCGTCACCGGGCTGCCTCACTGGCTGTTCTTCGACGAGGCCCACGAGCTCCCCTTCGGCCGGACCGACTGGAACGAGGTGCTGGGCGAGGGCGACCACGGCTTCGGGTTCAGTTCCTACCGTCCTGACCACCTGCCGGAGATGGTGCACCACGCCGCCGGGTTCCTGGTCGTCACCGCTGGGGGCAGCAGGGGGCGGGAGGAGTCCCTGCGCTTCGCCGCCGACGCCGGGCAGTTCCCGGTCGACCGGTTCGCCGACCTGCTCGGGGAGGAGCGCGGACGGGCGGTGCTGATCGACCTCACGGGTGACGCCGAGCCCCGTGCCTTCGCCGTGAAGCAGCGCAGCACGGGCCACGTCCGGCACTGGCACAAGTACATCGACGGCGAGCTGCCCCGCTACCTGCGGTTCTACTTCACCGATGGGCCCGTGGCCGCCAACGTCCGGGACT
The DNA here is from genome assembly GCA_003554005.1 of Nitriliruptoraceae bacterium. Taxonomy (GTDB): domain Bacteria; phylum Actinomycetota; class Nitriliruptoria; order Nitriliruptorales; family Nitriliruptoraceae; genus T1Sed10-7. The sequence goes on along the minus strand of PWEU01000036.1, from coordinate 10,476 downwards.
TCCACCGCCACCTCGGCACCTGCAGCGCCGAGGTGCTCGAGCCCCACGCGTGCCGGCACGATCCGTCTCGCTGGCTCGGGGAGGGCCTGCAGGATGCGGACCTCGCTGGTGTCGTCAGCGACGCGGAGCACCAACTGCGCGCCGATCGGTTGCCCCTCGAAGGGTTCCGAGATGTGGTCCGCACCGCCATCGAGGCGCGGTACCTGGAGTGAGGGGCCCGGTCGCGGCGGGACGCCTGGGCGGCTCAGTGACCGACGTCGCTGACCTCCAGCGTCAGGTCGCTGTCCGTCACCTCGGCGTCGATGCCATGGTCACGGTCGACGCGCACCCGCAGCCGTGTGTCCCCGATCGGCAGGTCCGTCACCTCGAGGGTGCGGAAAGGTGGGGGCCACAGGGGGTCGAGACGCACCCGACCGCCCGGGACGTCAGCGTGCACGCCGAGACACGCCCGCAACAGCAGCAGGGCGCCGGCGGCGGACCAGGCCTGCGGACGGCACGCAGCGGGGTAGGGCACGGGCGCCGGCGCCTCGTCCCGGGCGAAGCCGCCGAAAAGCTCCGGCAGCCGGGCAGCGAAACCCGGCGCGACCTGGACCAGCCCACGCAGCAGCGCGGTGGCGACCTCGTGCTGGTGGCGCACGGCCAGCCCCCACACCGCGATCGCGGTGTCGTGCGGCCACACCGAGCCGGTGTGGTACCCGAGGGGGTTGAAGCCCACGGCGTCGCTGGCCAGGGTCCGCAGCCCCCATCCCGAGTCGAGGCGCTCGTGTCCGAGCTGGGCCGCGATCAGGGGCGCCTCGGCGTCGTCCACCAGCCCGCTGGCCAGCAGGTGCCCCATGTTGCTGGCGGGGCCGTCGACCGCCCGTTTCTCGCCGTCCAGCGCGATCGCCGGGTAGCGCCCGTGCATGTCCTCGACCCAGAACGCGTCCTGGAACCGCGCGGCGAGGTCGTCGGCCCAGCGATCCCACCCACTCGCGCCGGGGCGCGCGAAGTGCCGTAGCAGCTCGGCGCCGCGGCGGGCTGCGTCGTAGGCGTAGGCCTGGACCTCGGCCAGCGCGATCGGTGGGCTCGCCAGGCTGCCATCGGCGAACTGCACACCGTCGTGGCTGTCCTTCCACCCCTGGTTGTCCAGCCCGCGCGCCTGCAGCTTGTGGTACTCGAGGAAGCCGTCACCGTCCGCGTCGCCGTCGCGGCGCAGCCACGCCAGCGCCGCCTCGACGTGGGGCAGCAGCGGGCGCAGGCGGTCGTCACCCAGTCCCCAGCGCCAGGCCTCGTGGGCGAGCACGACGAACAGCGGCGTCGCGTCGATCGTGCCGTAGTAGTTGGGTGGCAGGTCCCCGCGGTGGGTCAGGCTCCCGCGCCGGATCTCGTGCAGGATCTTGCCCGGCGCCTCCTCCGTCCCGAGGTCGTGGCGGGTGCCCTGACGACGGGCGAGCGTGCGCAGCGTGCCGTGGGCCAGCGCCGGATCGAAGGGCAGCGACATGAACGCCGTCCACAGCGAGTCGCGGCCGAACAGGGTCAGGTACCAGGGGCTGCCGGCGGCGCAGAAGCTGTCCTCCGGGGCGTCGGGGTCCACCATGCGCAGGGCGTCCAGGTCCTCGACGCTGCGCTCGACGAGCCGGGTGAACCGGTGGTCGGAGCAGTGGACCGACCAGGCCGGCCGGCGCGGTGGCGACGCCGGCGCGCCGGCAAGCGCGGTCGGCGCCACGCAGCTGCGGGAGGGGCGCACCGTGCCGTACACGTCGGTCGCGGTCACCTCGAGGCAGACCCGGGTCCGCTCGCCTGCGGGGACGCGGCAGTCCACGTACAGCGTGTCGTCGTCCCGTCGGTGCGGTGCCGGGTCGACGGTCACGGTTGCCCGGTCGACCCCGTCGGCCCGGATGAAGACGACCCCGTCGTCACGGTCCTGCGCCGGGACGGGGTCGAGCGTGCGGTCGTGACGCACGTCGAAGATGTAGGCGAGGTCGCTGCCGAGCCTGAGGCCCCCCTCCACCTCGACGTCACCGCGGCCGTGGTTGCGCAGGTGGATCTCCTCGTGCAGACACCCGTCCACGACGCGGCGTCGGTCCACGACCAGGGTCGGGTCCGCTCCGGCACCCGGGACCGGCACGTGGGCGTGGAAGCTGGCGCTCGAGGAGCTGGTGTTGGCCCCGGTCAGCGGGCGCGGATGCTGGCCGTCCACCACCACCTCCAGTCGGTCGAGGAAGCGGGTGTCGCGCACGTAGACGCCGTGGTCGCCCCCGCGCAGGATGTCCCCGCTGGGGTCGGAGACCACGAAGGCCTCCGCGCGCACGCAGGTCACCTCGCCGAGCGGTCCCGTCGTCGGTCGAGCGTTCATCGTCGGTCCTGTGTTCGGGACCTTGGGCCGTGGACGTCTCGGCGGCGGGACCGCATCCTGCGAGGACCAGCGACACGGCGAGGTGCGGGATGACCGACCTGCTCCGGGTGACCTGTCACGGTTGCGCGCCCTCCTTCGTCTCCGCCCATCAGGGCCTGCGGGTGTCGTTGGCGGTCGGTGAGGTGACCGCGCTCGAGGAGCGCTGCCCGCACTGCGGTGCCGGTGACCTCTACCACCTGAGCGACTACGACCACGGACCCCTGGTCGGTCGGATCACGCCGGTGCGCGCCCCGCGCGACTGAGCCGCCGGTCGTCACGGCGCTCCCGGTCACGGCGGGCCCGTGGGTCACGCTGGCCTCGCCGCGGGTTCGACGGGCACCAGCAGCACGGGCACGTCGGAGTCGTCGAGCATGGCCCGCACCACCTCGGCCCGGCCCGGTGAGAGATCCTGCGACCAGCCGAGCACGATCAGGTCGGCGGACTCCGTGGCGGCGGCCTCCACCACGCTGTGGCCGGGCGTGCCGCTACGCAGCACGATGCGGGGGGCTCCAGCGGGCACGTGGTGGCGTGCCAGGAACTCGTGGCCCCCGGCGTCCAGAGCGTGGTGCGCCTGGTCGAGGAAGGCGGGGACCTCGTCGAGGCCGAGGACGTGGACCACGACCACCTCCATCCCGGAGTCGGCCAACAGCAGGACCGTCGGTGCGACCGCGGCCTCGGTCCCTGCGACGCCGTCCAGCGGCAGCAGCACGGTCCGGAGCGGCGCGCCGATCCCGGCCGTGGTATCCGCCGGCACCAGCAGCGTCGGGGTCGTCGTCGCCTCGATCAGCGCCACCGCGACGTGGCCGGCGGGCGCGTCGGGGCTGGTCGCCTGGCCGCTGCCGACCCCCGCGACCACCACCTCGGGTCCGGCGACCGCTTCGGTCAGGGTGGCGACGACCGGGCCGCGACGCAGCTGGAGGGAGACCCCCGCTCGCTCGGCGGCCATCCGCACCCGCTCGGTCGCGTCCTCGACCACGTGGATCGCGGTCACCGCGTGCCCGAGGGCCTCGCCGAGCGCGACGGCGACCCGCAGGGTGGTGGCGTTGGACGGATCGTCGTCGATCGCAACCATCACGCGCTCGGCTGGCTGCGGTGCGTTCATCGTCGCGTCTCCGGTGCCCACCGGTCGTCGCGCCGGCGCAGCACGATCGGGATGGCGTGGCTGGTGTCGTCCTGTGCGTCGGGGAGCAGGAGCGGCACGCCCGTGGCGCCCGACACCTCGAGGTGGTCGTGGTCGTGGTGCAGATGGACCCGCTGGTCCCGGAAGCGCACGGTGAGCTCGAGGGCGTCCCACGTGGCCGGTAGCGGTCGCGGGTCGAGCGCGAGACCGCCCGGGTGCGGTCGCAGCCCGAGGAAGCCGAAGGCCAGCGCCTGCCACAACCCACCCATGGCCCCCAGATGCAACCCGCCGGCGGTGGTCGCGGTGATGTCGTCGAGGTCGATGCGGGCCGTCAACCGCAGCAGCGCGGCAGCCTCCTCGGGCCGCCGTTCCCGGGCCAGCAGGCTGGCGTGCACGGCCGGGGACAGTGAGCTGCCGTGCACGGTGCGCGGCAGGTAGACCTCGAGGTCGTGCCGGAGCGAGCCCGCCGGGACGGCGTCCGGCACGAGGTGGTGCAGGAGCAGGACGTCCGCCTGCTTGATGAGCTGGGAGCGCGCCACGCGGTCCCGGCCCAGCAGGACATCAGCGGCCAACGGTGGCGCACCGACGGCGGCCACCTCCAGCGGCTCCAGGTCCCGGTAACCGGCGAACTGCTCGTGGCCGCCCCGCTGCGGGTCGTAGCCGTCCACCAGTCGGTCGGCCAGGTCATGCCAGACGCTGGCCTCGTCGTCGTGTCCATCCAGCTCCGCGGCACGCCGAAGGTGCCAGCGGACCATGACGTTGGTGTAGGCGTTGTCGTCGACGTCCTCGTGGTACTCGTCGGGACCGATCACCCCACGCAGGTGCACGGTCCCGTCCGTGTCCTGCTCGAGCCGGGATGCCCAGTACCTCGCCGTCTCGACCAGCAGTGCCCGGCCGGCTCCCTGGGTGACCCACCGGTCGCCGCTCCACAGGTGGTGGTGCCACGCGGCCCAGGCCACGTCGGCGACGATGTGCTCCTCCAACTCCCCCGTGCGGACCGGCAGTTCGGTGCCGTCCAGGGTCACCGTGCTCGTCGGGGCGGCCTCGCTGCCGTCGCCCGCCGATTCCCAGGGGGGCCGGCAGCCGGCGCGGCCCTCAGCCCGGGCCCGGGTCCGCGCCGCAGGCAGCCGACGTAGGCGGTACTCCAGCATCGCCCGGGCGGCCGGCGGGTGGGTCGCGGCCAGGAACGGCAGCACGAACACGTCCGCGTCCCAGAACACGTGGCCCGCGTAGGCCGGCCCGGTCAGTCCACGGGCACCGACGGCCGCCTCGTCGTGGCCGGCCGCTGACGCCATGAGGTGGAACAGCCCGAACCTGACCCCGAGCTCCAGGTCCGGATCGCCGGGGATGGCGATCGCCGCGTCCGCCCAGCGGGAGGCCCACGCCGCTTCGTGCTCCGCCAGCAACCGCTCGACCCCCCGGCTCCTCGCCTCCTCGAGGGCAGCCAGGACCGTGTCGGTCGTCGGTGCGCGTGTCGGGTGGGCGCCGAGGCTCGCGAGCCGGTCGACCACGTGCCGGCCGTCGTGGTGCTGCCACCGCGTGCAGGTGGCCGCGGTGATCGTGCCCACCCCGCTGGTCTGGGACACCTCGACGTCCTCGTGGGACCAGCGGCGCTGGCGGACACCGTCCGTCACCGGCAGCACGGCGGCGTCGGTGACTCCGAGTGGGCAATCGCTCACGCTGCGCTGGACGGCGATCCCGGGCCGGGCGAGCGACGCGAAGCGCACGGAGCGGTAGTGCCATGCACCGCGTCGTTCCCGGTGGAGCACGCCACGGGCCAGGTCCAACCAGCGCCGTTCGCTGCCGGCGTCGTCGGTGGGGACGTCGAGGTGGAACCACAGCGGGCCGGGCACCGGTCGCGGGATGTCACCCGGCACCTGGCGGTAGACCCCGGCGGCCATCACCCAGGGTTCGCAGTCCCCGTCGCACTCCTCACGCGTCCCCCGGGTCCCGAACCGCCCGTCGGCCACCGTCAGCAGCGCCCCGGTCACGCGTCGTCGCAACGGATCGTCCCCCGCCACGCCGACGGACCAGCCTGGCTCGGGAGGTCGCCGCCAGCGGGCCGCATCCGCCCCGGCCGCTGCGGTCCGCCCGGAACGGGTTGGTGCCCGCGCGGTGGCGCCAACGGGATCGGGCGTGTCGGTCGGGGGAGGGGTCATGCTCGCGGTGTGGTCGGCGCCGGTTCGAGGTCGGGGATCCGCAGCGTCCGCGCCGGGGCCAGGGCCTCGTAGACGCGCTCGTAGCCCCGGGCCATGCGGGCAGCCGTGAAGTGCCGCAGGACGTGGGTGCGGCAGATCGCGCGGTCGATCGTCGTTGTTCGCTGCACGGCCGCACACATCGCGTCGACGTCGCCGGGTGGGACCAGCCAGCCCGTCCGGTCGTGGTCGACCACCTCGGGTGCGGCACCGCGTGCGAACGCCGCCACCGGTGTCCCGCACGCGGTGGCCTCCACCATGGCCAGCCCGAAGGGCTCGTCCCAGCGGATCGGGAACAGCAGTGCGACCGCCCCACACAGCAGGTCGACCTTCTCAGCGTGGGTCGCGTTGCGGACCACGGTGGTGTCGGTGTCGCCGAGCAAGGGGGCCAACACCTCGTCCCACCACCGGTGCTCGTCGGGTTCGTTCAGCTTCACGGCCATGCGCAGCGGGAGCCCGAGCCTGGTGGCGATCGTCACCGCCAGGTCCGCGCCCTTGTCCGGGCCCGCGCGACCGAGCCAGGCCAGGTGGCCGCGCGACCGTGCCTCGAAGGGGTAGCGCGTCACGTCGATGCCGTTGTGCACCCCCCCGGCCAGGGGCAGATCGCCAGGGGCGCGTGCGGCGTGATCGTGGCTGATGGCCACCAGGGCGACCCGATCGGCGATGGCACGGTAGAGATCGCACAGCTCCGGGACCCATGTGCCGTGGACGGTGTGCACGACCGGGGGGCCGTCCAGCAGGGCGCCGACCGCTGCGCCCGTCACCGTGGGGTCGTGGATCACCTCGTAGCGGTGGCGGTCCCGGTAGCCCGCCAACACGTGCGGCAGTTCGACGATCAGGTCACCGAGCTGTGCCGTGGGAGGGGTGGGGTAGACGGTGCGGAGCTGCGCCCGGCTCGACGAGCCACCGGCGGCGAGCAACGTCACCTCGTGGCCGTTCGCCACGAGCTGGTCCGTCAGGGCGGCGATCACCAACTCCGTGCCCCCGTAGCGCACCGGTGGGACGGGGAACCACGGCGGTGCGAGCTGCAGGATCCTCATGGCCTCCTCCGGATCGACCTCCTCCGGGGCGTGCTCAGGGCGTGATCAGGTCGCGGTCAGCCCGGTTGCGCTACTTCGACCGTGGAGTGAGGCGGGGCCGGCCACAAGGGGCCAAGGGCCCGGCGCCGGCCACGGCTCGGCCTGGCCATCACCGGCCGAGGCTCGTCAGGTGGTCGCAACCGGTGGCACCGGCGGTGACGGTTCGCCCGACCGTTCCGTGCGCTGGATCACGACGATGCCGGCCAGGATGCTGGCGCCGCCGACGAGCTGGAGTCCTCCGGGGAGCTGGGACAGCAGCAGCCAGGCGGTCAGGATCGCGAACAGCACCTCCGAGAGCGACACGAACGAGGCGGTACGGGGTCCGAGCCGGACCACGCCGGCGATCCCCGTCAGGTACGCGGTGGCGGTGGCGACGACCACCAGCCACGCGGCGGGGACCAGCCAGGACACCGCCACCCCGGCCAGCACCGTGTCGGTCGCGGTGAAGCGCAACGGCACGATGCCGATGACGCCGGCGAGGGCGATCGCGGCCGCACCGATCGCGGTGCCGCCGGCGGCCATGAGCAATGGAGGCAGGTCCGCGTCCTGACGGGCGGACAGGCTGAAGTACCCGGCCAGGCACACCGCGGCGAACAGCCCCCAGGCGACCCCGACCGGGTCGACCGTCTCGGCGCCGGTCAGGTCCAGTACGAGCACCAGGCCCACGAGCGTCAACCCCGCACCGAACAACGTCGCGGTCGGCGGTCGCTGACGCGTCCGTACCGAGGTCCAGGCCAGCAGCAGCACCGGGGCCAGGTACTCCAGCAGCAACGCCACCCCGACGTCCAGGGTCCGCACCGCGTTGAAGAAGCCGAGCTGGACGCCGGCCATCGCGACCAGGCCGTAGACCAGGAGGATCCGGGCCGTGCGCCTCGTCAACCGCAGCTGGCCGCGTTGGAGCAGGAGGGCCAGCAGGGTCAGCAGCACCGCCGCACCGCCGAGCCGTACCAGCACCGCAGCACCCGGGGTCCAACCCGCGTCGATCAGTGCCCGCCCCATCGGGCCTGACGAGCCGAAGGCGGCGGCCGAGACGGTGGCGAAGACGAGCCCGGTGCGCTGGCGGTGGCCCAGGTCCCCGGGCACGTGAGAGGCGGAGGCTGCGTCGGGTGCCATCCGCGGCACGCTACCTCGACTCGCGCCTCCTTCTGCAGCGGATGGATGTCGGACTGGCATCGGCTGGGCGTCGGTCGGCGAGCAGTAGGCTCCTATCGCGCGTGGTGCACCGGGGGAGGGCGGACCAACCATGGCAGCACGGTCCCATCGGAGGCGCCGTCGGGTCGCCCGGCCCCTGGTGGCCGCCGTGGTCGTTATGACCATCGGCCTCGCCGGCTGCTCGCCGGACGGCGAGCCGGCCCGGGAGCTCCCCGAGGAGCCGGCCGCGCCGGAGCCCGAGCCGCAGCAGCACCTGCTCACGGGTGTCACCACCGGCGAGGTGCCCGAGCGGCCCGCACTGCTCGTGAAGGTCTCCAACTCGCCCGAGGCCCGACCCCACACCGGGCTGGAGACCGCCGACGTGGTGTTCGAGGAGCTCACCGAGGGCGGCGTGACCCGCTTCCTCGCCGTGTTCCACAGCGAGCTCCCCGAGGTGGTGGGACCGGTCCGCTCGGCCCGTCCCGTCGACGTCCAGCTGATGTCGGGCTTCGGCCTCCCCGGTTTCGCCCACTCGGGCGCCCGTGCCGAGGTCCGGGCGATGCTCGCCGACGCGCCCGCCGTTCCGATCACCGAGGGCGCCGCGGGGTTCTTCCGCGACGACGGCACCTACGCCTCCCACCCCGTGGCCCCCCACAACCTGTTCCTCCGGCCCGAACCGGCCCTGGACGCCGTCATCGAAGGGGGTGCCCAGCCGCTCGGCCCACTGGGATGGCTGTTCAGCGACGACCCACCGACGGGGCGCGACGTCGGCGACGCCGAGGACCTCGAGGTCGAGATGTCGACCTCGTTCAGGACCGGCTGGAGCTACGACGAGGCAGCGGGTGTCTACCGTCGAGCCCAGAACGGGGAGGACAGCGAGGTGACCGGACCCGGCCGTATCGGTGCTGCGAACGTCGTCGTGCTGGCGGTCCGGCACTACATCGGCGCCTCCGGGTACCCGGAGACCGACGTGCTAGGTGAGGGTGAGGCACTGGTGCTGCGTGATGGCCGCCGCTCCCCGGCACGCTGGGCGAAGGCGGCCGAGACCGACCCCCTGCTCGTGCTGACCGCCGACGGTGCTGAGCCCTTCCCGCTCAAGCCGGGTGCCACCTGGATCCTCCTCCCGGACGAGCTCCCGCCACCGCCCGAGGAGCCGGCCTCGGGTTGAGGGCGCACTGCCGGTGCGTGGTCGGTGGCAACGCGGGCCGGTTGCTGAGCGGCTGGTCCTCGCGTGCGGGCGTGGTCTGGTCGTCCCCGTCGAGGCGGCGTCGGTGGCCGACTATGGTCACCGGGGCACCCGCAGGGGGCTCGCGTGACCGTCGACGCAACGGAGAGCTGATGACCGACCGCACCGCTTCCACCGTCTGGACCGGCACCCTGTTCGAGGGGTCCGGCAACGTGACGTTCGGATCCTCCGGACTCGTCCGTGACGCGGCCGTCTCGTGGCCCGCACGCGCGGAGGCTCCTGATGGCAAGCCCAGCCCGGAGGAACTGATCGCCGCGGCCCACTCCTCGTGCTACTCGATGGCGCTGTCCAAGCAGTTGGCGGATCGCGGGACGCCGGCCGAGAAGCTCGAGACGTCGGTGACGGTGACGTTCGTCCCCGGGACGGGCATCACGCGCAGCGCGATCACCGTCCGTGTCGCGGCTCCCGGGCTCGACGACGCCGGCCTGGCCGAGACGACCACGGCTGCCAAGGAAGGCTGTCCGGTCTCCCAGGCGCTGGCCGACAGCGTCGAGATCACCTTGGACGCCGCCTTCGCCTGAGCGTCGGTTGGCAGCGACGCGTCGTCGCCCGCCGGGACCGGTCCTGGTCGGCGCGGTGCGAGCGGGGGGACTCGAACCCCCAAGGGCTGTGAAGCCCACTGGGACCTAAACCCAGCGCGTCTGCCAGTTCCGCCACGCTCGCGTGGGTCGGGAACCTACCGCTGACCAGGCAGAACGCGAGAACGCGCCTCATCCCGTGACGTCATGCCCGAAGTTTGGACACGGTTTGGGCACGGGATCGTCAGGGACCACCCAGGATCAGCTTCGCCAGCGTGTGCGCGATGGCAGCGTCGGCAGCGGGTCGCACGTGGTTGGAGGTGTCGATGGTGATCGCCACCTTCGCGTGACCGAGCCCTCCGCCCGAGTACACGTCACGCGTCGTGCCGTGTACACTTCCCTCATGAGTGGACAGCGACTGAACATCACCCTCGACGGCGAGCACGCCGCCAAGCTGGCGACCCTTGCGGCCCGGGTCCACGTCAACGAGGGCACGCTGGCCCGATCGCTGCTCAGCAGTGCGATCGACGGGCTTGACCCGGATCCGGTGAACGTGGCCGTCTTGCTCGACGGCATCGATGGAGCCTTCGAGCGCGCCCAGCTCGGGGTCGAGCAGGCGTCAGCTGGCGACACCATCCCGCTCGACGAGCTGTAGGACGTGGCCCAGGTCGAACTCGCCCGCGCCGCCGTCGAGGATCTGGATCGACTCGTGCGGACGCACTCGCTTCCGGGCGACACCCGCAAGCGCGTCCGCATCTCGCTCGAGCCGCTGGGCCGGTTCCCGCGGCTGGGTCCGGAGCTCACCGGGCGGTG
>PWEU01000053.1 GCA_003554005.1 Nitriliruptoraceae bacterium | reverse complement strand
CGTCGTCGTAGCAGCGACCCCCAGAACGACCTGCCCTGCGTCGCATGCCGACGATCCACCCGCCGAGCACGCCCAACCGGCGTCCCAGGCTCCCCACGCTGCGCAAGGTGGACACGCCGAGCACGCCCAACCGGCGTCCCAGGCTCCTCACGCGGCGCACGGCCCACCCGCCGAGCGCGCCCAACCGGCGTCCCAAGCTCCTCCCGCCGAGCGCGCCCAACCGGCGTCCCAGGCTCCTCACGCTGCGCACGGCCCACCCGCCGAGCACGCCCAACGACCGCAGCACCCTCCTCGACCTCGCTCGGCCGGGCAGCGTCCAGGTCCCGCGCAGCCGTGGCCGGTGTGCGCCAGCGACGACCCTTCGGTGCCGACGACCTGGCATCGCGATCGCTGCGCCGCGGAGCGCCACGCCCCTTCGATCCGGCGACCTCGAAGCCGGCGAGCAGCCCCGACAGGCTCGGCGGTGACGTCACGGTCACGCGATCCCGCAGGTCGATGGTCATGTCGCCCCGCGGGTCGAGGAACACCGTCGGCCCGTCGAACTCCCGTTCTCGCAGGGCTGCGACCCACTCCTCGTGGCGAGGTGAGCCCAGGTCGATCAGGACGATCCCGCCGCGGCGCGTGATGTCCATCACGGTGTCCAGGTCGTCGGTGCGCTGCGCGACGTACCCGGGTAGCCAGGTCGAGATGGCGAGGTCGAGGTCGGTCCGCGCGGAGAGGACCGCCACCTCGGTGTCCGCCCGGACCTTCATGCGCGCTTGACCGCCCGGCTCGTCAGGTCGATGACGGTGTCGGGCTCATCCGCAGCATCGACACCCGCGCGACCGTCCTGGTCGGCATCCTGACCGGCATCCTGGTCGGCGTCCTGACCGGCATCCTGATCGGCGTCTTGCTCAGCCGATGTGGCGAGCGCCGACCACGCGCCGCCGGCAGGCGCGGCCTCGTCGTCTTCGCGGCGCGCGTGCCACGCCGACTTGAGCTCGTCGAGGAACGCCTCACGCCACTGCCCAGGCTCTCGATGATCACTGGACCCGTCGCCGCGCATCTGCCCGACCAGGGTGGACATGCGCTCGATGTGCTCGGCGACCCCGATCCCGACCGCGGCTTCGGCCGCCATCTCCACGAGGCGATCGAGATCCGCCTCCACCAGCGGCTCATCTCGTCCGACGGTCAGGATGCCCAAGCGGTGCGGGCCGATGGCGATCGCGGCCGCCATGAACGATTCCGTGTGGGAGCCGCCGATGCCGCTGATGAGGCCCTGGAAACTAGAGGTGGGATCCAACAGGACCGCCCCGGCCCGGGCGTCGACATCGTGGAGCACGGGCTGCTCGAACTCGACCGGCAGGCTCACCTCACGTTCCGTCAGACCGAGATGCGCGGCCGCGAACCATCCTTTGTCCTGCTCTGCCCGCCACAAGGCCACGCTGTCCGCGGTGAACTCATCAGCCACGGCCATCACGATCGCCTGGTAGAGCGCCCCTCGGTCGGTGACGATCGGCAGTTCTGCGGCGATCGATTCGATCTGCGAGGTGGCAGCGAAGATCTGGACGAGGCGCTCGTGGAGCTCGCGCTGTGTCGGCTCGGCCGCTCCCCCGGACGCCGGGGCAGCCAGTCGCTTCCGCCAGCGTTCCACCTTGGAACGCAACGGCTCCCCCGGGCTACCGGCACCGCCGGTCGGTGCACCGGGATGCGCGGGGGTCTTGCTGCTGAAGAGGCTCTCGTCCACCGAGGTCACGGCATCGAGCGCGACCTGGGGCACCGTCGTCGACGGCTCGCGGTGCACCGGCGCGGGCGCCGGGGGCGGCTCGGCGACGGGCTCTTGCGGCGCTTCGGCCTTTCCCCGAGCAAGGTCAGCCCCGGCCCGCGTCGGAGCAGGAGGATCCTCTGTCGAGGTGGTGGCCGGCCCTGTGGGCGGACTGGGGGGACCGTCCTGCGCGGCCGGGGCTCGGGCCGCAGGCGTCGCGTCCTCGGCCGTGCCCGTGACCGCAGGGCCCCCTTCCTGCGACGTCGCAGCACGGGCGCTGTGCTCCCGCGCCCCGTGCATCGCCGCAGCGAGATCGTCGAGTTCGAAGGGTGGCTGCAGCCCGATGGAGCCGGACGCGCCGCCGGTGCCGGAGCTGCCGATCACCACCATCCCATGCTCGATGCCCTGCTGGCGGAGCTTCCGCGCCGCGGCCAGGCTCGCTCCGTCGTTCCCGAGGTCGATGAGCACGATGGCCTCAGGACTCAGCTTCGGGGCGACGTCCTCCACCGATGGCACGGCGACCGGCAGGCACCCCGGCACCTTGAACCGCAGCACGGTGGTCACGGGCACGGGTTCCCGCGACACCACCACGACCCGGAACAGTTCCGTCGCCACGTCCAGATGACCTTCCCATGTGACGAGCACCGCGCGACGCGGCACGCCCAGGACTGTACCTTCCGGGTCGTTGCGCAACCAGGGCACTCTCCCACAAAGCGCGCGCTCAGCTACGTTCAGTCATCGGAAACCGGGGCAGCCAGGTGGCCGCGATCGAACTCCAGGCGGTCACTCGCCGCTTCGGCGATCTCACTGCCGTCGACGCCGTCAGCTTCGAGGTCGAGGAGGGCGAGATCGTCGGCCTGCTCGGCCACAACGGCGCGGGCAAGACCACCCTGATCCGTGT
>PWEU01000082.1 GCA_003554005.1 Nitriliruptoraceae bacterium | reverse complement strand
GAACTGCCCGAGCGCACGACCACGCAGTCGACCCCCATCGCATCGAGGGTCAGCGCGGTGTCCTTGAAGGACTCCCCCTTCGACACCGAGGAGCCCTTGGCGGAGAAGTTCAGCACCTCGGCCGACAGGCGCTTGGCGGCCAGATCGAAGCTGATGCGGGTCCGGGTCGAGTCCTCGAGGAAGAGGTTGCACACGACCTTGCCGCGCAGGGTCGGGACGGTGTTGCGCTCCCGGGTGGCGATCGGCAGCAGCTGCTCGGCGGTGTCGAGGATGTGGACGAGCTGGGCGGCGTCGAGCTCGTCGATCCCCAGCAGGTGGGTCAACGGAGCGACCCGGGTCGCCGTCGCTGCTGCCGTCGGTGTCGCCGCTGGTGTCGGTGTCGCCGCTGCCGTTGCTCTCGCGGCTGTCGTGGTCTTCGCGGCCGCCGTCGTCGCGGCTGTCGTGGTCTTCGCGGCCGCCGTCGTCGCGGCTGCCTCCGTCGTCGGAGCGCCGGCATCCGGCGCGCTCGGTCGGCGTGGCTGCTGCGTCATGCCGGCACCTCCTCGGACACCACGGCGTCCTGACCGTCGGTCTCCTCCACCAGGACCCGGATCCGGTCGCCGTAGGCGGTCGGCAGGTTCTTGCCGACGGGGTCCGCGCGGATCGGTAGCTCCCGGTGGCCGCGGTCGACGAGCACGACCAGCCGGATCCGGTCGGGCCGCCCGAGCTCGTTGAGCGCATCGAGCGCGGCCCGGATGGTGCGACCGGTGTAGAGCACGTCATCGACCAGCACCACGGTGCGCCCGGTGACGTCCACGGGCACGTCGGTGGCGTGCAGCGACTTCGGCGCCCGCCGTCCGAGGTCGTCGCGGTAGAGGGTGACGTCGAGCGCGCCGCAGGGCACCTCGGCACCCTCGATCTCGCCGATCAAGCGGGCGAGCCGGTGCGCGAGCGGCAACCCGCGGGTCTGGATGCCGACCAGCACCAGACCCTCGGCTCCCTGGTTGGCTTCGATCAACTCGTGGGCGAGGCGGCGCAGCATCCGCGCGATGTCCTCGCTGCCGAGGAGGTGGGCAGGGCTGGACACATCGATCCCCTTCCCGGCCTCACGGGACCGGTCGTTAAAGGAGCAGTCTGAGTTGCGCGGTGGTCGACCCACCGGGACGCGCCCGGGACGCTAGCACGCGGCCGGCCCGGGTCCAGACCACCAGCGCGTCGCGCTGCCCGGGTCCAGTCCACCAGCGCACCGCGTGGCCCGGGTCGGCCGGCCCAGGTGCCGGCGATCGGTGCCTGCCGCGGCCCAGCGCAGGTCGCGGTCGGTTCAGACCTCGGGCTCGGTGGGCGCGCGCTGGACCTCGGCGATGTCCTTGCGGATCGACTCGAGCACGCCGTTCACGAACCGACCCGAGTCGTCGGTCGACAGCCGCTTGGCCAGGTCGACCGCCTCGTCGATCACCACGGCCGGCGGCGTCGGCTCGTGCAGCAGCTCGTAGGTCGCGAGCCGGAGCACGTTGCGGTCGACCACGGGCATGCGCGAGATCGCCCAGCGCCGCGAGTACCGGGTGATCAGCGTCTCGACCTCCTGGCGGTGCTCTTCCACGCCCCGCACCAGGGTCCGCGTGAACCCGTCGAGCTCAGGTGCTGGGGCACCCTTCGGCGCATCGGTCCAGCCGCTGGAGGTACCCGCCGGGCCGCGCGACGTCCCCGTGGGCTGTTCCGGGCTCCCCGTGGGCTGTTCCGGCGTTGGCCCCAGCTGCTCCGTCGTCCCCGTGGGCTGTTCCGGCGTTGGCCCCAGCTGCTCCGTCGTCCCCGTGGGCTGTTCCGGCGTCCCGGTTGGCGTCGCCGCTGCATCCGGCCGTGGCCTGCCGCGCTCCGCGCCGCTGCTCGCGCCCCGACCGCTCCCCGACACGGTCTCTCCCGCCGGCGCGCCCTCCTCGGGACCCGGCAGGGGCACGATCGGGGTCTCATCGGTCAAGCTGTCCCGCTCATCGAGCAGCGACCGGGCATCCGGATCGGCATCCAACCGTCCGAGCGTGACCGTCGGCTCGACCCCACGCAGATCCGACTGGAACAGCACCCTCAGGGCCCGCTCCCGCGAGCGCGAAGGATCGGAGGTGTCGCTGCGTCGGGGTGTCGTATGGCGGCGGGTGCGGGAACCCATCAGGCGCGGGAGATGTAAGAACCGGTCCGGGTGTCGACCTTGACGCGCTCACCGGGCTCGATGAACAGCGGGACCTGGATCTCCTTGCCGGTCTCCAGCGTCGCCGGCTTGGTCGCCGAGGTCGCCGTGTTGCCAGCGAAGCCGGGATCGGTCTGCACGATCTCGAGCTCCTTGGAGGCCGGGAGCTCGACCCCGACGATCCGCCCGTCGTACAACTGGACGATCAGCTCATCGCCCTCCAGCAGGTAGTCGGCTGCCTCGCCGATCGCCTCCTCGGGGGCGTTGCTCTGGTCGAAGGTCGTGGTGTCCATCAGCACGAAATCACCGGCTTCGCGGTAGAGGAACTGCAGGGTCGTCCGCGTGACGATCGCCTGGTCGACGTCCTCACCAGCGCGGAAGGTCCGCTCCACGATCTTGCCGGTCTCGACCTCCTTGAGCTTGGTGCGGACGACGGCGCCACCCTTGCCGGGCTTGTGGTGGTTCCAGTCCACGACCTGCTGCAGCTTGCCGT
>PWEU01000301.1 GCA_003554005.1 Nitriliruptoraceae bacterium | reverse complement strand
GGTGGTGTGGCAGGCCTGCAAGCACTGCCGCAGCGAGGAGCAGTACCGCAGGATCGTCGGGATCTACCCCGACACCCTCCCGCGGCCGACCCCAGCGAGGGTGGAACCTCGGCTCCAGAACCTGGCGACCGCCGCAGCTCGGGCAGGCCTCCTCGACAGCGCCATCGACCTCTACGCCCAGGCCATGCTGCTACGGCTCGGGGGTGTCAACCCGCACCGCGAGGTGAAGGAGAAGCAGCTTGCCGGCCGCGGCGCCTGGCACGCCATCGACGATGTCATGGAGGTGCTCGAGAGCGTCGGGATGCCCTTCTTCCTCGCCGCCGGCACGGCGCTGGGCATGGTCCGTGCCAAGGGTCCACTCGGGCATGACAGCGATATCGACGTCGGCGTTCTCGCGCAGGACTGGGACCATGCGACCCTCGTCGAGGCCTTCAACACCCACCCCCGGTTCGAACTCGACGTCGCGCACCCGGAGCACGACAAGGTCTACCTCAAGCATCGTCGAGGCTCGTCGCTGGACATCTGGCGGTTCTACGAGGATGGCGGCAAGGTGTGGCATGACGGCCTGCTGACACGGTGGGGCAACACCCCGTTCGCCATCGAGCGGCGGACCGTCCGGAAGCGCTCGATCCCGCTCCCGGCGGACGCGGAGCGCTACCTCACCGAGAGCTACGGCGACTGGCGCACCCCTGATCCCGACTTCGACGCCTTCTGTGACGCCCCCAACGTCGAGGTGACCTGGCCCGCCTACCTGCGGTTCCATCGCGTGCGGCGGGCCTACCGCTACCTGACCGCAGGCCACGTCCAGGCAGCCGCGGAGCAGCTCGGGCTCGCACGACCCGACCTCGACGCCACGCCCAACGGGCGTCGACTCGCGGAGGAGTTGGACCTGTGAGCGAGCCAGTGGACACCCTCGCGATGACCGCAGACGTCATCGATCGCAGCGGCTTCCTGCCCGGTCCCCACACCGCCCCACCAGCCATGCTCGCGGTCGGACTGTCTCGGCGTTCGCGAACTCGCGGGCAGCACGATGCCGCCGTCGCGGTCCTCGCCCGCTCGCTCAGGGCCGGGGAGTGGAAACGCTCCCGCCTCTGGTCCGAGCTCGTGACGCTCATACGCACACCCGCCGACGTCCAGCCGATCCTGCAGCTGTGGTGGGAGAGCCCGGCGGAGTGCCACAGCAGCGTGCCGGTGCTGCGCTCAGTGGCCCGAGCCGCATGCATCGCGGGACAACAGGACCTGGGCCGCGCGCTGCTGCGCAAGGCGATCATCGAGCCCCACAAGCAGCACCCGGGCACCGGTTCGCTGGACAACATCAAGGGGCGTCTGCGCCGCGCCAGCCCTCAAGCCGCGGAACCAGGCCGCTTCGCCGAGGACGCTGCCAGGGCGCTCGGAGAGCTCCATGCGGCGCTGGCTGCAACCGACGCCCGGCTGTTCCTGATCGGCGGCACCCTGCTCGGCCACGTGCGCGACGGTGGGTTCATCAGCTGGGACAAGGACATCGACCTCGGCGTGGTCGCCTGGGAGGCCGAAGGTCCCACCCTGGAGCAGGCCTGCGCGCGTCACGGAGCGTTCTCCGTACGGCGACTGGATCTCAACTCCGACCGGCTCCGGGGGAACCATGCCAACGGCACGATGATCGACGTGTTCCCCCACCATCGGCGCGAGGACGGTCGCGTCTACCACGACGGCGCCGCCACCCGGTGGGTCAACGACCCCTTCGAGCTCACCGAGACCACCTTCGCCGGTGTGCCGGTGTGGCAACCCGCCGACGCCGAGGCCTACCTCGCCGAGAGTTACGGGCCCCGGTGGCGCGAGCCCGACCCGGAGTTCGATGCGCGGTTCGACAAGCCCAACGTCGAGGTGATCGACCAGCCGTACCTGGACTCGCTGAAGTACTTCGGGCTGCTCGACGCGCTGATCAAGCACAACGAGGCCAAGCAGCAGCGCTTCGCTCGGATGCTGCGGGAGCTCGGCGAGGGCCGCTGGGTCGAGCGGGTCATCGCATGAGCACCGGCGGCCAGCCGGAGCAGGCGGCCCAGGCCGCCCGCGACCACCTGCGCCGCCACGAGGAGCGGTGGCGCACCCACCTCGCTGCGGTCGAGGACGCCAACGCCCGTGACCTGGCCACGCGCGACCACGAGCTGCGCGCGCTGCACGGCGCCGTGCTCGCCACGCGTCGTGCGGCCGGACGGGTCGCCGCGACCGCGACGGCCATCGTGGACTCGCGCCGCTGGGCGCTGGCACGCCGGATGGGCGGACTGCGTGACCGGTTGCGTCCGGGGCTCGACCCCGACCGGGTGGAGACGCAGCTGCGGGAGGCCCTGGCGGCTCTGGAGGCCGTGGAGGAACCGCCAGCACCCAGGGCAGGTCCCCGGACGGCACCGACCACGACCGCGCCGGAGGCTCCCGCCGGAGCGGAGCCCGCCGGCACCCGCGCGCCCTTCACCGACCACGACGGCTACCTGATCACCGCCACCACCCAGCCGATCCTGCCGCTGCCCGCCGACGAACCGACCCGCCGCGTGCTCGGGACGATGGACTCCCTGCGCCGCGCCCGCCTACGCGCCGCCGCCCGGCACCCTGCGCCCGCCGCCACCCACGTCACCGTGGTGTGCACCACCCACGGACCGGCTGAGGGTGCCGAGCGGG
>PWEU01000364.1 GCA_003554005.1 Nitriliruptoraceae bacterium | reverse complement strand
TGCCCCACAGACCGCGCTCGGTCGGGTACGGCGGGCGCAGCGTCGGGGTACCCCGCTCGCCCTGGATCGATGCCATCAGCGCGGTCTCCTCACCGCAGACGAAGGCGCCGGCACCGATCCTGACCTCGATGTCGAAACGGAAGTCGCTACCCAGCACGCTGCGGCCGAGCAGCTTGGCGCGCTTGGCCTCGCGGATGGCACGCTCGAGGCGTTCGATCGCCAGGGGGTACTCGGCACGGACGTAGATGTAGCCCTGGCTGGCGCCCGTCGCGTAGCCGGCCAGCGACAGACCCTCGAGCACGCGGTGCGGATCGGTCTCCATGATGGTGCGGTCCATGTAGGCGCCGGGGTCCCCCTCGTCGCCGTTGGCGACGACGTACTTCTCGTCGCTCTCCGCGGTCGCGAGGAACTCCCACTTGCGCCCGGTCGGGTAACCCGCGCCACCGCGGCCACGGAGCCCGCTGCGCTTGATGGTCTTGACGACGCCTTCGGGGGTCATGGTCTCCACGGCGCTCTGCAGGGCCCGGTAGCCCCCCTGCCCGACGTAGTCCTCGATCCGGTCGGGGTCGATGTGACCGGCGTTGGACAGGACCACCTTCTCCTGCCGGGTGAAGAAGGGCAGGTCGAGGCTGAGCTTGTCGGCGGAGGCCTCGCGTCCCTCCAACAGATGCTCGCCGGCGATCTCCGCTGCGATGTCGGCCGTCACGTGCTCGTAGAGCATGGGGTCCTTGCCGCGGGCCTCCACCCTCACCAGCGGGCCGCGGCTGCACAGCCCGAAGCAGCCGGTCGGGACGACCTGGACCGACTGTTCCTGGTCCGAGCCGGTGACTGAGTCGGCCAGGGTCTGCTTGATCGCCGAGGCGCCGGCGGACAGGCAGCCGGTGGAGGTGCACACGAAGGCGCGGCGGCTGAAGTGTGCGCGCGCGTCCCGCTCCGCGTTGGCGACGTCGTAGAGGTCGATCGGGCCTGCCATCACAGCCTCGCTTCGCTCGCCGCACCCGCCGCGACGGCGTCGGCCTCGTCAGGGGTCGGGTCCTCGGCATCGTCGTCGGCGTCCGCGGCCATCTGCTCGGCCACCGCCTCCAGCACCCCGTCGGCATCGAGGTGGCCACGCACCGCGCCATCGATGACGACCACCGGCGCCAGCCCGCAGGAGCCCAGGCAGCGGGCGGTCTTCAAGGTGAAACGGCCGTCCTCGGTGGTCTCTCCCGAGGAGATCCGGAACTCAGCCGCCAGGGCGTCGACGATCCGGTCGGCGCCCTTGACGAAGCAGGCCGTGCCGGGGCACACCGTCGCGCCATGCTCGCCCGGCTCCTCGAAGGTGAACAGGTGGTAGAAGGTTGCAACCCCGAACACCCGGCTCAGCGGCAGCCGCAGCTCTCGACCGATGAAGATCAGCACGTCCTCCGACAGGTAGCCGAACACCCCCTGGGCGACATGCAGGATCTCGATCAACTGGTCCTGGGAGTAGCGCGTGCGCTTCAGCGCCTTCTCCAGCACGCCGAAGCGCTCGTCCCCCGACGGGTGCGCAGCCGCACCGTTGCTCGCTCGCTCAGCCACACGATCCTCCATACCGGACACCACGTCGCACCCTCGCCGGGTCGCGGGCGTTCCGGCAGGGCAGGAGGTCCTGTGCCCCTGGGACCCTCGCAGGATGGAACACGCTGACGGGCCCCGACGGGTCCCGACGACCACCCTCAGCCAGCCACGTCGCGGCCGTCGTGGCGGACCGGGGCCACGCGGCCTGCGGGGTCATGGCGGACCGTGGCCGTGTACCGCCCCTCGTGCCGGCGGACCGCCACCTCGACGCCGAAGGTCGCGCTCACCGGCCCGTCGGTGAGGACCTCGGCCACCTCGCCGTCGTGCACCAGGCGACCGTCGCGCACCAGCGCGACGCGCTGGATGCCGACCGGCAACTCCTCGAGGTGGTGGGTGACCAGCGCCACCGTCGGCCCGGCCGGTTCGGCCAGCAGCCCGTCCAGGTCGCTGAGCAGCGACTCGCGGCCTCCCAGGTCGAGGCCGGCGAAGGGCTCGTCGAGCAGCACCAGGTCGGGCTCGATCGCCAGCGCCCGGGCGATGCGCACCCGTTGGCGCTCCCCCTGGCTGAGGGTGTCGACCCGCCGGTCGGCGAGGTGGCCCGCACCGACCCGCGCGAGGGCCGCCTCGGCGGCCTCCTTCAGACCCGGGCGGTCCAGCAGACCGGGTGGCGGCCAGGTCGCCCCCAGCCGGGCGGCGGCCACCAGCGGCAGCGCCGGCATCCGGGCGTCGAGCAGGCGGTCCAGCGCCAGGGAGACGAAGGCGATGCGCGGTCGGAGCTCGCGGAGGTCGCCGCGCCCGAAGGTCGTGCCGAGCACGGTCACCTCGCCGCTGGTCGGGTACAGCTCCGTGGCGAGCACCCGCAGCAGGGTGGTCTTGCCCGCACCGTTGGGGCCGAGGACAGCCAGGTGCTGCCGGGGCAGGAGGTCGAGGTCGACACCCGCGAGCAGCGTCGCGCCGTCCCGGCGCACGCCGACCCCGCGGAGCGCGGCCACGGGCGGGCCACCGGCCACCTCGCCGACCGTGGGCTGGTGGGTGGCCAGCGGTCCCGGCAGCGCACCGCCGGTCACGACAGCGCTCGCCGCACCACGGGGCAGCTCATGCAGCGGGGCCCGCCGCGGCCCCGCGGCAGCTCGTTGGAGGGGATCGTGTG
>PWEU01000068.1 GCA_003554005.1 Nitriliruptoraceae bacterium | reverse complement strand
TCGGGTTCGGGTTCGGGATCCTCGAGGATCTCCACGCAGCGGCGGCCCTGGAAGTCCACCGGCTCGTCGAGCACGTCCGGGACACGCCCGAACTCGTCCGGCCCATCGGGCAACGGGCCGAAGGCGTAGCCGGGCGGGCAGGGCTCCAGCTCGGGCTTGATCTCGACGCAGGGACGTCCCTCGTCGTCGGTCAGGTCGACGAGGATGTCGGGGAAGAAACCGTCCTCGTCGGCCGCGCTCGGCGGGTCGGCGAACTCGTACCCCTCCGGGCAGGCGGCCTCGTCGGGCTCACCGCCCTCGAGGTCGAGCGACGGTGCGGTGAAGCCCTGCACCTCGAGCCCGGCGGTGGCCTGCTCCATGTAGCTCCGCCAGACCGGCGCGGCCAGGGCGCCACCGGCGACCCCGTCGCCCTCGATCGGGGAGTTGTCGAGGTTGCCGAGCCAGACCGCGGTGGACAGCTGCGGGATGTAGCCGGCGAACCAGACGTCCCGGCCCTCGTTGGTCGTGCCGGTCTTCCCGGCGACGGGGCGGTCGTCCAGCGCCGCAGCCCGGCCGCTCCCGGCCACCACCGCGTCGACCAGGACGTCGCTGACGGCCCGCGCCACCTGGACCTCCAGCGCCTGCTCGTCGATGAGTCCGGGGGTGTAGATCGCCCGCCCCTGGCTGTCCTCGACACGCACGATCAGACGGGGCTGCACGTGGAAGCCCTCGGCGGCGTAGGTCCCGAAGGCGGAGGTCAGCTCCAGCGGGCTGAACCCGTCCTGCCCGAGGGTGAGCCCGGCGAAGGGACGCATCGTCTGCCCCTCACCGCGCTCGGTGGGGAACACCTCGTCGGCGCGGGCACGGGGCAGTCCGGCGCGGCGGGCGGCATCGATGACGAGCTCGCGACCGACCTCCTCCTGCATCTGGACGTAGACGGTGTTGGTCGAGGAGGCGGTGGCCTGCCGCACCGTCTGCTCGCCGAAGCTCGAGCCGCCGTAGTTGGAGATGGGGCGCTCGCTGTCCTCCACCTCGAGCTCCGCGGGTGCGGCGAAGCGCGTCTCGGGGGAGCGGCCGGCCTCGATGAACGCCTGGAGGGTGAAGGCCTTGAAGGTCGAGCCCACCTGCCGGACCGAGCGCACCGCGGTGTTGAACGGTTGCTCGCCGATGTCGGGACCGCCGACGAGCGCACGGACCCCCCCGGTCGCCGGATCGATCGAGACGATCGCTCCGGTGTCGGTCGGTCCATCGACGACCGCCGCGGTCAGGGTCCGCTGGGCGGCGGCCTGCAGCGACTGGTCGAGCTCGGTGTGGATCCTCAAGCCCCGGAACAGCTCGCCCTGGGCGAACTCCTCCCGGGCCGCCAGTTCCCGCCGTACCGCGTCGAGGTAGTAGGCGTTGGGGCCGCGGTCGACCCCACGGCGTTCGCTGACCTCGGGCAGACCCTCAGCCAGCAGCGCATCGGCCTCGGCCCGGGTCAGGGCCCCGGTCTCGACCATGCCCTCCAGCGCGAAACGGCGCCGCTGATCGGCCCGCTCCGGGTTCTCCAGCGGGTCGAAGTTCTCCGGCGAGGCGATGATGCCGGCCAGCGTGGCGGCCTGGTTCACGTCCAGCTCGGCCGCGGGGATCTCGAAGAAGGCCTGGGAGCTGGCCTCGATGCCGTAGGTCCCACGGCCCCAGTAGATCGTGTTGAGGTAGAACCCGAGGATCTCGTCCTTGCTGTAGGTCTGCTCGAGCTTGATCGCCAGCGCCGCCTCCTCCACCTTGCGTCGGTAGCTCACCTCGGGGCTGAGCGCGGCGTTCTTGATGTACTGCTGGGTGATGGTGGAGCCACCCTGCTGGACCGAGCCGGCCCGCACGTTGGTGAACAGGGCGCGGGCGATCCCGGTGACCGAGATGCCACGGTGCTCGTAGAAGCCGCGGTCCTCGGCTGCCACGACGGCCGCGGGGACGTGGTCGGGCAGCGACTCGAGGGGGACGTCGTCACGGGTGAGCTCGCTGGCCAGCGTGCCCACCTCCTCACCGTCCACGTCGAACACCAGCGACGACCGGGCGTCGATGTCGTCGGGCAGGGGCACGCTGGAGAACACGAGGTAGAAGGCCAGCAGTCCGAAGGCCGCGAGCAGCACCGCGGCGACGACCAGCAGGGCCAGGATCCAGCGGCGCCCACGCCGCCAGCCGGTGCGCCGGCCGTCGCTGCCGCGCCCCTTGGTCTTGGACGATCTCGCCATCGTGCGCTCCCTCAGCGGGGCGACGTCTCGGGCGTCGCCGCGGGTGGTCGCCGACCTGGCGCAGGGGGCTGCCGAGGAGGTGCGGACCGACCGTCCAAGGTACCCGTCACGGGCCCGTGACCAGCGCAGCCGGTGGTGGCCGAAGGTCGGCGCTTGACACGGCTGGGCCCGCCGTGTCGGCGGGCCCAGCGGGTCGTGCGATCGGGTCGATCGGGGCTCAGAACGCCTCGGCCGGCACGTCCATCAGGGCACCGTCCTCCTCGGCGGCGATCTGCGCTCGCAGGCCCACCTTCGGCAGGACGGCCTTGGTGAAGTACCGCGCCGCTGCGACCTTGCCGGGGTAGAAGTCCCGGTCCTTGTCGCCGCCGACCTCCATGGCGTCGTGGGCGACCTCGGCCTGGCGCAGCAGCAGCCAGCCGATCATGACCTCAGCCAGGGAGGCCAGGAAGGCCGTGGACTGCAGGCCGGTCTTGTACAGCTCGGTCCGCTTCGACTCGTCCATCGACGCCATCGCGTGTTGCAGCAGGACACCGAGGGGGGACTGGGCCGCATCCAACGCGGCACCCAGACGCTCCCGCTCGTCGGCGAAGGGATCCCCGTCCGGCCCGGCCTTCAGGAAGGTCCGGATCTGGTCGGCGAACCAGGTGAGCGTGGCACCCTGGTCCCGCACGATCTTGCGGAACAGCAGGTCGAGGGCCTGGATGGCCGTGGTGCCCTCGTAGAGGGTGTCGATCTTGGCGTCGCGGATGTACTGCTCGATCGGGTAGTCCTGGGTGACCCCCGAACCGCCGAAGGTCTGCAGGCTCATGGAGCCGAGCAGCTCGTAGGCCTTCTCCGAGCAGTAGCCCTTGACCAGCGGCAGCAGCAGGTCCTCGCGGGCGATCCAGCGGTCGTGCTCGTCGTGGTCCTCACCGCCCATGGTGTCGGGGGGCGCGGCGAGCTGCGCCTGGTCCTGGACCCAGCCGGCGTACATCACCAGGGCGCGCATGCCCTCGGAGTGGGCTTTCTGTTCCATCAGCATCCGGCGCACATCCGGGTGGTTGATGATCTCCACCTTGGAGGCGGTCTTGTCGGTCATCTGGGTCAGGTCGGGACCCTGCACGCGGATCTTCGCGTAGTCCAGGGCGTTGAGGTAGCCGGTGGACAGGGTGGCCATCGCCTTGGTGCCCACCATCATCCGGGCGTACTCGATCACGAGGAACATCTGCTTGATGCCCTCGTGGACGTTGCCGGCGAGGTAGCCGACACACGGGACGCCGTCCTGCCCCAGCGACAGCTCGCAGGTCGCCGAGCCCTTGATCCCCATCTTCTTCTCGAGGTTGGAGACCCGAACGCCGTTGCGCTCGCCGATGGTGCCGTCCGCGTCGACGTGGCGCTTGGGCACGAGGAACAGGCTCAGACCCTTGGTGCCCGGTGCGGCGCCCTCGGGGCGGGCCAGCACCAGGTGGAGGGTGTTGGGGTGGGTCTGGGCGTCGGCGGAGGTGATGAAGCGCTTGATGCCCTCGAGGTGGTAGACGTCACCGAGGTCGTCGTCTCCGGCCGCCTCGACGAAGGTGGCCTTGGTGGTCCCGGCACCCACGTCCGAGCCGGCATCGGGCTCGGTCAGGACCATGGTGCCGCCCCAGCGGTCCTCGACCAGAGGCCGCCCGAAGGCCTGCTTCTGGCCCTCGGTGCCGATCTGGTCGACGATCGAGGCCATGAGCGCGCCGATCGGCCACAGGCTGGCGGTCGCGTGCCCGCCGGCCAGCAGCTCGGTGCCGGACCAGCGGATCGTCGGCGGGGCGCCGAACCCGCCGAGGTGGGTCGGCAGCGGCATCAGGTGCCAGCCCGCGTCGTAGAACGCGTGCAGCGCCCGGTCCAGCTCCTCGGGGATGCGCACGTCACCCTCGGGGGAGAGCTCCAGTGGCTCCCGGTCGGCGGCGACGAAGGACTCAGCCCAGATCGACTCGCGGGTGAAGCGATCGAGCTCGCTGAGCAACATCCTCGCCTGCTCGCCGTCCACGGCCTCGAAGGGCCCGGTCCCAAAGTAGCTGTCCGCTCCGAGCACCTCGAAGAGGTTGAACTCGATGTCGCGGAGGTTGCTCTTGTAGTGGCTCATCGCGTCTCCCTCGATCCACCGGTCAGCCCCGGCCGCGTGCGGGCTCCGTCGCGACGACCTGAGGCGGTTCTCCAGTTGACAACGTCAGAGCTGGAGTGGATGTTCCATCTTGGAACGTGTGCTACATATTGGAGTGTTCGTTCCATTTCTGCAAGCTGCATCGACCGTCGGCAGCGGTCCTGCCGCTAGCTTCCGGTCACCACCGGTCCGACACCAGGGGACAATGACCGCCCAGGAGCCGCAGAACGGCCGGAAACGACGTGAGGAGAGGGTGATGGCGAGGTACCGCGTCGGGTTGGAGACCCGCGAGCGGATCCTGTCGGCCACGCGTCGTCTGCTGGCCGAGGTCGGGATCGAGGGCGTGACGCTCAAGGCGATCACCGCCCACGCCCGGGTCGGGGCCGGCAGCTTCTACAACCTGTTCGCCTCGAAGGACGACGCGGTCTTCGAGGTGATCCGTGAGGCGATCGAGTCGGTCGATCCCGACCCGGCCGGGGCCGGGGCCGACACCCTCGACGATCTCGTGGATGCCTTCGTGGCCTTCATGACCGGGTCGTCGCCGATCGCCCGCATCTACCTCCAGCTCGCGGGCCGGGGGCTGACCGACCCCTCGATCGCGTCCCGGGTGCTGCGTAGCCACCGGCGTCGGGTGGAGCGTTTCGCCGACGCCTGGCAACGGGAGGACCCGAGCCTGAGCGAGGCCGAGGCCGTCGCCCGCGCCGAGGTGATGCTGGGGGCCCTCACCGGGCTCGGGATGACGGCGTTGATCGACCCGAGCTTCGACATGCGGGCCCACGCCAACGAGCTCCTGCCCTCGCAGCAGGGCGTCGCCGTCCCCCCGTTGTCCTGACCGCCCCGGGGGACCGGCGCCGGGTTAGGCTCGACGCCGTGGAGCTGCCCCGACATCGCCCGCTGACCGGCCCGTGACGGGCTGGTGGTGGCTCGCGGTGGCGGCGGCGCTGATCGCGGTCAACGGGTTGTTCGTCGCCGCGGAGTACGCGCTGGTCTCGCTGCGACGTCCTGGCGTGGACGCCCTGGCGCAGGAGGGGGACCGACGGGCGCAGCTCGTGGCCCGCGAGCTCTCGGATGGCTCCTACGCCCTGTCCTCAGCCCAGCTCGCCATCCCCGTGACCTCGCTACTGCTCGGCTTCGTCGCCGAGCGCGCTCTGGGAGCGACCCTCATCCGGCCGCTGCTGTCGCTGGCCGGCCTCTCGGGGCAGCTCGCACCGGCTGTCAGCCTCGCCGGTGCCCTCCTGGTCGCCACCGTGGCCCAGATGGTCGTCGGCGAGCTGGTCCCCAAGCACCTGGCGATCGCCCGACCGTTGCCCATCGCCCGGGCCGTCGTCCCAGGCACGCGCGCCTTCGGGACCGTGTTCAGGCCCGTCATCCGGCTGCTCGAGGGGGCCGCCCAGGCGGTCACCGTCCACGCGTTCCGGGTCGAGCTCGATGCCGGACGCAGCCCCGGACACAGCCTGGACGAGTTCGCCCGCATCATCCAGGCCTCCGGGCAGCAGGGCAGCCTCAGCCGCGAGCAGGCCACCCTGCTGCGCCGTGCAGTGGAGCTCGGGGACCGACGGGTGGAGGAGGTCATGGTCGCCCGACCGGACATCGTCTGGCTGCCCTCGACCGCGACCCTGGCGGACCTGCGCGCCGCCTCGCGACGCACCGGCTTCAGCCGCTTCCCCGTCCACGGGGAGCACGAGGACGACGTGCTCGGCAGCGTCCACGTCAAGGACCTGCTCCGGGTACCAGTTGCGGAGCACGGCTCGACCCCGGTCACCGAGGTGACGGCGCCGCTGCTGGTCGTGCCGGAATCCGGCCAGCTCCGACGGCTGCTCGCCGACCTCCGGCGCCAGCGGCGCACGGCGGCGCTGGTCGTGGACGAGCACGGTGGCACCGCGGGCATGGTCACCCTCGAGGACGTGCTCGAGGAGCTCGTGGGGGAGATCGAGGACGAGTTCGACGCGCAGGGCCTCACGCTGCGCCGCATCGGACACGGCCGCACGATCGTCGATGCCCGCCTCCGTGTGGACCATGCCGTCGATCTGTTCGGTGAGTCGCTGCCGGAGGGCGCGTACGAGACCCTGGCCGGCTTCGTCCTCGACCAACTCGGCCACCTCCCCGACCTGGGTGAGGCGCTGCAGCACGGACGGCTCGAGCTCACCGTCACGGCCATGGAGGGCACCCGGATCACCGAGCTGCTGGTCCGCGAGCTCGAAGGTGACGGGGGGTGGACATGAGGGCCGTCGCCGAGGTCGCCGGGGTCATCGGCGGGGTTCCGTGGGCTGCGCTCGGGCTGGTCGTCGTCCTGCTGGTGGTCAACGCCGGGTTCGTCGCGGTGGAGATCGGCCTGCTCGCGGCTCGTCGGTCCCGGATCGAGGCCGCAGCCGAGGCGGGGGATCGCCGGGGGGCGCTGGTGCTCAGGTCCTTCGCCGAGCCCGCGGTCACCTTCACCGGGGCGCAGCTCGGCATCACCCTGTGCTCCCTGGGCTTGGGAGCCGTCGCCGGGCCCGCCCTGGTGGTCCCGCTCGCCCGCGTGTTCGGGCCCAGCGCACTGTCCGGGACCACCGGGGCGGTCCTGGCCGTCGCCCTGGCCCTGACGCTACTGACGGGCCTCCACCTGGTGGTCGGCGAGCTGGTCCCACGCCACCTCGCGGTCGCCCGGGGCGAGGCCGTGGCGCTCACCCTGGCCCGCCCCTTCCGGGGGTTCGTGCTGCTTGCGCGGCCGTTGCTCCGCGTGCTCAACCGCCTCGCCACCCTGCTGGTGCGCGCGGTCAGGATGGAGCCGGTCGACGAGCAGCAGCTCGCGCACAGCCCGGGTGAGCTGGTGCTCGCGGTCAGCGAGTCGCTTGACCGCGGGACCATCACCGACACCGACGCCCGCGTGATGCGCGCGGCCCTCGAGCTGGCCGGCATCACCGCCGAGGCCGCGATGACGGCCCGGGTCGATCTGGCCGCGGTGCCCGACGATGCCACCGGCGCGGCCGTGTTGGAGCTCGCCGGGGAGACGGGGTACACGCGGTTCCCGGTGTTCCACGACGACATCGACCAGGTGGTCTGTCTGGTCCACGTCAAGGATCTGCTCACCAGCGAGGAGTTCGAGCTCGACACCACCCCGGTCAGCGAGCTGCTCCGCCCGATCGTGGCGGTCCCCGGGTCGCGCGACCTGGAGCACCTGCTGCAGGACATGCTCGACCGCCAGACCCCCGCCGTCCTGGTGACCGACGAGTTCGGCGGGACCGCAGGCCTGCTCACCCTGGAGGATGTCCTCGAGGAACTGGTCGGCGAGATCGCCGACGAGTACGACGACGAGGAGCACGTCGACCGCTCCCGTGGCCGGTACTGGACGGTGCCGGGCACGGTCCGCCGCGACGAGGTCGAGCGCCTGGCCGGCCTGGTCCTGTCCGGTGGCTCGGCGGAGACCGTGTCCGGGTGGCTGGTCGAGCGTCTCGGACGGCTGGTGCACGTCGGCGACCGGGTCACCACCGAGGACGACTGGGTGCTGACCGTCCG
The DNA here is from genome assembly GCA_003554005.1 of Nitriliruptoraceae bacterium. Lineage (GTDB taxonomy): Bacteria > Actinomycetota > Nitriliruptoria > Nitriliruptorales > Nitriliruptoraceae > T1Sed10-7. Next base: position 4,444 of record PWEU01000068.1, on the reverse strand, counting down.
CTCGCTCGACGGACGGCGGGCGGGCGAGGTGGAGCTCAGGGCACCGAGCAGGACCGACCAGCTGGGCTAGCGTGCCGCCTCCGCGGCCGGGAAGGGTGTGGTGGATGGAGGGTGCTGCGCATCGGCGGCACGGGGGCACGCACGGATCGGCGGCGCGCGCCGCCGCTGCGACGGCTGTACGACGGCTCGGACACGCGCTGATGGCGCACGAGGTCGACGATGAGCTGCTCCTGCGGGGGGCGGAGCAGATCGACGGGCTGGCCACCGAGGCCGAGCGGGCCGGCCGACGCCACCGTGACATCGGTGAGGTCACCCGGCGGATGTTCGAGGAGGACATCCCCGACCGCGCCCCGGTGGTGCACTTCGAGGAGTGCTTCGTGTCGGGGCCCTGGAACCCGCTGGGCATCGGTATCGAGGTGGTGCGCGACGGTGAGGCGGCCGTGGCCCAGATCGTGCTCGGCACGGCGTTCGAGGGCGGCCCGGGCATGGCCCACGGCGGCATCGTCGCGGCCCTGTTCGACGACGTCCTGGGCTACCTGCTGACCCTCCACGGCATCCCGGGGTTCACGGGGGAGCTGACGGTGCGCTCCCTGCGCCCCACGCCGGTCGAGACCCCGCTGACCCTGCGGGGATGGGTGGTGCAACGCTCGGGTCGCCGCCTGCACACCGCGGCGCAGCTGCACGCCGGCGACGAGCTGGTCGCCAGCGCGACCGCGGTGTTCGTGGAGCTCGATGCGGCGCGCCTGTTGGCTGCACGGGCATGAGCCGCCGGAGCCGGTCGGGGACCACCGCCCCTAGCGGGACGCAACGGTCCGCGTCACCCTCGGCGCAGTACCGTCGGATCCCGCCACCGTCGGAGCCCGTCGCGACCGTCCGGGAGGTTGCCCGTGAGTGCCCTGCTCCGCAGACACCGCACGCACCTGGTCGACGAGTTGGGCATGGTCGGGTGTCCGCGCCAGCGCAGGGACGTGCCCGCGCAACGCTGCCTGGACTGCCCTGAGCTCATCGGCACGGTCCACGATCCGGCTGGACACCTCACGGAGATCCGGTGCCGGGCTGAGACCGGTCGCGTCTCCCCCCAGGACCACTGGGAACCGTTCGGGCCCTTGGCGAACTTCCGACCGTGACAGGGTTGCCGTCGCCCCTCAGGGGATGACGGGCAGGCCACCCGGCGGTCCACCCCGCTTGGGATCGGCGTCGGCGAAGACGTCCCCGGCCGCCGGCAGGGCGTCCACGGCGTGTTGCAGCGGATGCAGGAAGGGCAGCGCCGTGGCGTCGAGCTCCTCCGACGCCACGAACTCCTCGAGCTCTCCCGATGCGTCGAACCGGGAACCCGTCAGGTGCGGCGCGTGGCGGCGGGCGCCGTAGACCACGACGACGGCGTCTTCGCCGTCGATCTCCGCCTCGGCCACGAACCCCCAGCACGGCACCCCGCCGAGGGTGATGTGGTCGGCCGCCAGCTGGGCGAGCACGGCGTGCCGCGCCTCGTCCTCCTCGGGCAACTCCGGCAGCGTCAGCAGCCGGGTCCGGTCGGGACCCGGCAGGACCACCGTCGGCGGGACCGGTCGACCCCGGGTCTGCGCGAGGTCGATCGCGGCCTGCTGGCAGACGAAGCGCAGCTCCTCGAACTGCACGGCTCACCCCGTGATGTCGGCTGGGCGTCAGTCTACCGCCGACCTCACACCGAGGTGGTCGCCCCCAGGCTCGCTGAACCGACGGTACGGGCGTACTTGGCGAGGACGCCCCGGGTGTAGCGCGGGGGCAGCGGCTCCCACCCCTCGCGGCGCGCCGCGAGCTCCACCTCGTCGACCAGCAGGTCCATCGTGCGGGTGGCGACGTCGATGCGGATCCGGTCGTCCTCACGCACGAAGGCGATCGGGCCGCCGTCGGTGGCCTCGGGTGCGACGTGGCCGATCGAGAACCCGTGGGTCGCCCCGGAGAACCGGCCATCGGTCAGCAGCGCGACGGTGCTGCCGAGTCCGGCGCCCTTGACCGCCGAGGTCACCGCCAGCATCTCGCGCATCCCGGGTCCGCCCATGGGTCCCTCGTAGCGGATCACGATGACGTCACCGTCCACGATCCGCCCGGTCAGCACCGCTTCCATGGCGCCCTGCTCGCCGTCGAACACCCGGGCGGGGCCCTCGAAGGTCATCTGGTCCTCGGTGAGCCCCGCGATCTTCACCACCGCCCCGTCCGGCGCCAGCGAGCCCCGCAGGATCGCCAGGCCCCCGGCGTCGTGGATCGGGCGGGCGAGGGGGTGCACCACCTCGCCGTCGGGGGCGGGGACGTCCAGGTCGGCCAACTCCTCTGCCATCGTACGACCGGTGATGGTCAGCGCGTCACCGTGCAGCAGGTCGGCGTCGAGGAGCTCCTTGAGCACGACCGGCACCCCACCGACGCGGTCGAGGTCGGTCATCACGTAGCGGCCACCCGGCTTGGTGTCGGCGATGTGGGGGACCAGACGGCCGATGCGGTCGAAGTCCTCGAGATGGAGCTCCACCTCGGCCTCCCGGGCGATCGCCATCAGGTGCAGGACGGCGTTGGTGGAGCCGCCGACGGCCATCACCACCGCGATCGCGTTCTCCAGCGCCTGCCGGGTGACGATGTCGCGGGCGGTCAGGCCCCGCTCGAGCAGGTGCACCACCGCGGCGCCGGAGCGACGGGCGAACCCGTCGCGGCGGGCGTCGGTGGCGGGGGCGGTGGAGGAGCCGGGCAGCGCCATGCCCATCGCCTCGATCGCCGAGGCCATCGTGTTGGCGGTGAACATGCCGCCGCAGGCACCCTCGGTGGGACAGGCGGCGCGCTCGATCGCGAGCAGCTCGTCGTCGTCGATGGTCCCGCGGCCGCGGGCACCGACCGCCTCGAAGACCTCCTGGATCGTGATGTCCCGGCCGTCGTGGTGACCGGGCAGGATCGACCCGCCGTAGACGAAGGTGCTGGCCACGTCCAGGCGTACCGCCGCCATGATCATCCCCGGCAGGGACTTGTCGCACCCGGCGAAGGTGACCATGCCGTCGAGCCGCTCGGCGTGCATCACGGTCTCGACCGAGTCGGCGATCACCTCGCGGGAGACCAGCGACGCGCGCATGCCCTCGTGGCCCATCGCGATGCCGTCGCTCACCGCGATCGTGGTGAACTCGATGGGGAACCCGCCGGCCTCGCGCACACCTTCCTTGGCCTGCTTGGCCAGGCGGTCCAGCGGCAGGTTGCAGGGGGTGACCTCGTTCCACGACGACGCCACGCCGATCTGCGGCTTCGACCAGTCGTCGTCGCCCATCCCGATGGCCCTGAGCATCGCGCGGGCCGGGGCGCGCTCGTACCCGTCGGTCACGTCGCGGCTGCGGGGCTTGACATCGGGCGTGCGGTCGGCCATCGGGGGCTCCTGCGGATCACGGGACGGGCGTGGTGGGGCAACGGCCATCTGACCACACCGCTGCCGTCCACGTCGAGCCAGCCCGTCCGGGGAAGCCCGGCGAGCGCGGGATGGGACGGACCGCCCGCTAGCGTTCCCGGTGGACGCAGCGGGTCGTCGACGGCCGGGGACCGGGAGCAGGGGTGACGATGGCAGGCATGCCGGGGGACCGGGACGGCTCGATGGCGGCGGTCCTCGCCCGCCTGGAGGCCGGCGAGACGGTGGAGGGCGACGACCTCGAGGGCCTGTTCGCCTTCGCGCGCGACGGCTTCGGCACGACCACCCTCGGGCTGGTCTGGGACCGGGTCAGCCTGGAGGCGGTCTCGGCGCACCTCGAGATCGACGACCGGCACCGTCAGCCCTACGGCATCGTGCACGGCGGCGTGTGGTGCTCGGTGGTCGAGTCGCTCGCGTCGATCGCGGCCTCGCTCAGGGTGGCCGCCAGCGGCAGGTTCGTCGTCGGGGTCAGCAACAGCACCGACTTCCTGCGCAGCCACCGAGAGGGTCGGGTGGACGCGACCGCGACCCCGCTCCACGTCGGTCGCAGTCAGCAGCTGTGGCAGGTCGTGCTGTCCCGGGCCAGCGACGGCGCCGCGGTCGCCCGGGGGCAGGTCCGGCTCGCCAACATCGACCCCGGTCAGGTCGGGTCCTGACCGGCCCCGAGGAGCACGCCATGAAGCTGGACGAGATGACCTACGGCCACCCGCTGGCCGAGACCGCCGAGGTGGTGGCCACCGCCCGTGACCGCGGCTACGACGGCTGGTTCGTGTCGGAGACGGTGCACGACCCCTTCCTGGCGGCCGCGGTGGCCGGCACGGTGTCGGGTGAGATGCAGATCGGCACGGCCATCGCCGTCGCCTTCCCCCGCAGCCCCATGCACGTGGCGTACGCGGCCCACGACCTCCAGGCCCTGACCGGCGGGCGGTTCGTGCTCGGGCTCGGCTCCCAGATCAAGCCCCACATCGAGCGGCGGTTCTCGACCGAGTGGTCCAAGCCCGCCGCCCGGATGCGGGAGTACGTGCTGGCGCTCAG
>PWEU01000109.1 GCA_003554005.1 Nitriliruptoraceae bacterium | reverse complement strand
GTGGTGGACGGGAACCGGTCCCGAGCCAGGGACAGGAACTCCAGCCCCCGGTCGTAGTCGAACGCGGGACGGATCGTCGGGAACAGCCGGCGCGTCGTCTCGAGGTTGAAGGCGAAGACGTCGGGCTCGGCGGCCACGACCTGCTCCAGTGCGAGTCGACCCTTGGACGGATCGTTGCCGTAGCCGAAGTCGCTGGGGAGCACCTCGACACCCACCTCGGGGGTGCGGGCACGGATCTGGCGGATCGTCTCCGCGATCAACCACGCGCCGCCGTCGTCGAGGTCGTCGCGGGCGACCATGGTGATGACGGAGAAGCGCAGGCCGAGGTGCTCGACGGCCTCCGCGACGCGGCGTGGTTCGTCGACGTCGTAGCCCTTGGGCTTGCCGGTCTTGATCTGGCAGAACCCGCACCGGCGGGTGCAGTCCTCCCCACCGATCAGGAAGGTGGCCTCGCGCATCTCCCAGCACTCGTAGATGTTGGGGCACGCTGCCTGCGCACAGACCGTGTTGAGCTCGAGCCCCTCCATGAGCTTGGTGACGTCGGTGAAGTTGTCGCCGTAGCTGGCCTTGACCTTCAGCCAGTCGGGCTTGCGGCCGCCCGGCAGCTGGGTGTCGACGGTCTTGCGGACCACCCCGGCACGCTGGGTGCGTTCCCTGGTCAGGCCGTTGGGCAGCACGTTCAGGGTGCGCGCGCCCTCGGGGATCACGGGTTGGCGGACGTCGCCGGGTGAGGTCACTCAGCAAGCCTTCGGGTGCGGGGCCGGTGGCGGTGGCGCCGCGCCGGCCGGCAGCAACCGGTCGCGCGGCGTGTCGACGAGGGTAGCGGCGAACACCTCCCCGAAGGCCGTGGCGACGGTCCCGGTGACGGTGTCCCACGTGACGTCCACCCCGAGGCTGGCCAGCGAGCACACGCCCCGGTCGGTGATGCCGCAGGGGACGATGCCGGCGAAGTCCGAGAGGTCGGGGGCGACGTTCAGCGCGAAGCCGTGGCTGGTCACGCCACCGCTGGCGACCCGGACCCCGATGGCGGCGATCTTCTCCTCACCGACCCACACCCCGGTGTGGTCGGGGACCCGCTGCGCCGCCACTCCGAGGGCCGCCAGCGCCTGCAGCAGGACCTGTTCCAGCGCCCGAACGTAGTCCACCACGCCACGGACACCGGCCAGGGCCAGGACCGGGTAACCGACCAGCTGTCCGGGACCGTGGTAGGTGACGTCCCCACCCCGGTCCACCTCGACCACCTCGATGCCGCGCGCCGCGAGCTGGTCACGATCGAACAGCACGTGAGAGCGGTCGGCCCGCTTGCCGAGGGGGTACACCGGTGGGTGCTCCAGTAGGAGCAGGGTGTCGGTGCCCTGCTGTGCCTGGCGGGCCGCGACCAGGTCCCGCTGGAGCTCCCAGGCCTCGAGGTAGCCGACGCGGCCGAGCCGGGCGAGCGCGATCGGGTCCGCCACGTCGCGCCGCAGTGACGCAGCGGGGGTCGGGGTCGGCCGGGTGACGGTCATGGTGTCCTCATCAGCCCTCGGATCCGGGGGCCGGTGGTGTCGCTGGTCGTTCGGACCCTCGACACCACCGGGACGACCGCCGCCTCAGACCCCGAGCTCGGCTGAGAAGTCGTGGGTCTCGAGCACGTACTTGAGGTCCTGCAGGAAGCGTGCCGCATCCGCGCCGTCGACCATCCGGTGGTCGTAGGTCAGGCACAGGTAGCTCATCCATCGGATCGCGATCGAGTCGCCGTAGGCGTCGCTGACGACCACGGGCCGCTTCTCGATGGCGGCGGTGGCCAGGATGCCGACCTCCGGCGGGTTCAGGATCGGGGTGTCGAACAGCGTGCCGACCGAGCCGGTGTTGGTGATGGTGAAGGTGCCACCGCTGATCTCGTCGGGCTGCAGCTTCTTGCTGCGCGTCCGGTTGGCCAGATCACCGATCTTGCGGGCGAGCGCCGCGACGGTGAGATCCTGCGCGTCCTTGATGTTGGGCACGAGCAGCCCACGGTCGGTGTCGGCCGCCATCCCGAGGTTGATGTTGCGGTGGAAGGTCGCGGTGCCGCTGTCGGTGTCGATCGAGGAGTTCATCACCGGGTGCCGCGGCATGACCATGCAGACGGCGCGAGCGATGAGGGGCAGCGGGGAGAGGCTGGCGCCCTCCTGGGCCTTGAAGGCATCCTTCTTCGCGGCTCGCAGGGGCATGATGCCGGTGAGATCGACCTCCACCGCGGCGGTCAACTGGGCCGTGGTCGACAGCGAGGCCATCATCGAGCGCGCGATGGCCTTGCGTACCCGGCTCAGCTCCTGGGTGACCGAGCGTTCGCCACCGAACTCCACCTGGGTCGGCGAGGCCGGTGGGCGCGAGCGGTCCTCGGGCGCTGCCACGACCACCGGCGGCGGGACCGCGGAGCCCGGCTGGGGCGCGGACGGGGCGGCCTCACGCTCGGCTGGCGCCGCCTCACGCGCTGCCGGGGCCTCATCGTCGCCGGCTGGGGCCGCCTGCCGCTCGCCGCCGCTGGCGATGGCACGCTCGGCGTCCTCGCGGGTGATGCGGCCGCCGGGCCCCGAACCCTCGACCTGCTCCGGGGTGAGGCCCGCTTCGCGAAGCATCCGGCGCACCAGCGGGGAGGTCAGTGCCTTGCTGCCGGTCACCTCGCCACCGTCGCCCTCCGTGGCTGCTGGCTCGGTCGTCGGCTGCTGCTCGGG
>PWEU01000119.1 GCA_003554005.1 Nitriliruptoraceae bacterium | reverse complement strand
CCTGGATGCGACCGCCGGTGCCGACGACGAGCAGCGGGCAGCCGCTGTCGCCCGCGCTGCCGAGCTCCTGCTGGCGGGGGAGGTGGTCGTCCTTCCCACCGACACCGTGTACGGCGTCGCGGCCGACGCCTTCTCCACCGAGGCCACCGCCGCGCTGCTGGCCGCCAAGGGACGAGATCGGGCGATCCCGCTGCCGGTGATGGTCCGCACGCCCAAGCAGTTGGCCGGCCTCGCGGCCACGGTGCCGAGTGCCGCGGACCACCTGGTCGCCGCGTTCTGGCCCGGCCCGCTGACGCTGGTGCTGCATGCTCAGCCCCGCCTGACCTGGGACATCGGCGAGTCCGACGGCACCGTCGCGATCCGCATGCCCCAGGACGACGCGACGCTCGAGGTCATCAGGGCGGTCGGACCGCTGGCCGTGACCGCTGCCAACGCCCCCGGTGGCGATCCCCCCCGGTCGGTCGAGGACGCGCAGGACCAGCTGGGGGCCCAGGTCACGGCCTACCTCGATGGCGGGACCCGCCCCGAGGGCGCCACCTCGACGATCGTCGACCTGACCCGGGAGGCGCCGAAGGTGCTGCGCGAAGGGGCGATCCCGACCGAGCTCGTGCTGGACGTGGCCGAGGGACGGGTCGACCCCGTGACGGCCGCCGCCCCCTTCGCGGGCGACGGAACCGGCGACGGGCAGTAGCCTGGTGCCGCATGCCACCTGGCGTGTGACGCGACCTGCCGCCGATGGAGGCTCACGGTGACGACCTACTGGGGTCCAGACTTCGACTCGCTCCGCGCCACCGATCCCGAGGTGGCCGACGGGCTCCTGGCCGAGCTCGAACGCCAGCGCTCCGGTCTCCAGCTGATCGCCAGCGAGAACTTCGCCTCCCCGGCGGTGCTGGCCGCCCAGGGTTCGGTGCTGACCAACAAGTACGCCGAGGGCTACCCGGGCAAGCGCTACTACGGCGGCTGCGAGGAGGTCATCGACCCGCTGGAGCAGCTCGCCATCGACCGCGCCAAGCAGGTGTTCGGCGCCGACCATGCCAACGTCCAGCCCCACTCCGGGGCCAGCGCCAACATCGCGGCCTACTTCGCCACCGTGGCTCCGGGCGAGAAGGTGCTGGCGATGTCCCTGCCCCACGGCGGGCCCCTCACCCACGGGATGCCCATCAACTTCTCCGGCAAGTGGTTCGACGTCGTCTCCTACGGGGTCCGCAAGGACACCGAGGTGATCGACATGGACCAGGTCCGTGCGCTCGCCCTCGAGCACCGGCCGAAGCTGATCATCGCCGGGTGGTCCGCGTACTCCCGGCAGTTGGACTTCGAGGCCTTCCGCTCGATCGCCGACGAGGGGGACGCGGTGCTGATGTGCGACGCCGCTCACTTCATGGGCCTGGTGGCCGGAGGGGTGCACCCGAGCCCGGTGCCCTACTGCGACATCGTCACCTTCACCACCCACAAGACCCTGCGCGGTCCCCGTGGCGCGATCATCCTCGCCAACGAGCGCTGGGCGAAGCCCATCGACAAGGCCGTGTTCCCCGGAACCCAGGGTGGTCCGCTCGAGCACGTGATCGCGGCCAAGGCCGTGGCGCTGAAGGAGGCCATGGAGCCCTCCTTCAAGGAGTACGCCCAGCGGATCCTGGACGATGTCCGGGCGCTGGCCGACGGGCTGGCCGATCGCGGCTACCGGGTGATCGCCGGTGGGACCGACACCCACCTGCTCCTGGCCGATGTCACCACCAAGGGCCTGACCGGCGCCGAGGCGGAGGCCAGGTGCGACGCTGCTGGCATCGTGCTGAACAAGAACGCGATCCCCTTCGACACCAACCCGCCGGCCGTCGCCTCCGGCATCCGGGCGGGGACCTCCGGGGTGGCCACCCAGGGCATGGGTCCAGAGGAGCTCACCGCGGTGGCCGGGTTCATCGACCGCGCGCTGACCGGTGACGACGCCGAGCGCAGGGCGGTCCGCGGCGAGGTCATCGAGCTCGTGACCCGCTTCCCCGCCTACCCGGAGCGCGGGGCGGGGTCGCCGGACCAGGCCGGCTGAGGTGCTCGCCCACCTCGCCGTCGCTGCGCTGGCCGTGGTCGTCACCGCGGCCCTGGCGCCGGCGGTCGCGGCCCTGGCCAAACGGGTCGGGGCGATCGAACGTTCACCGGACACCGGACGGCCCGAAGCTCGGCGGCAGGTCCCGACGATGGGGGGACTGGCCATGGCGGCCGGGGCCCTCGCAGCCCTCGGCCTCGCCTGGATGCTGCCCGTCTTCGCGCCGCTGTTCGACTCCACCTCCGAGCCCCTGGCGCTCCTGGTGGGGGTGGTGGTCATCGTCGTCATCGGGGCCCTGGACGACCTGCGTCCCCTGCCGCCACCGGTCAAGCTGGCCGGGCAGATCGTCGCCGCCCTCGGCGTGGTGGTGTTCGGTGTCCAGCTGGTGCACTTCTGGGTCCCCGGGATCGGTGTGCTAGCGCTGTCGAGCGACCTTGGTCTGCCACTGACGGTGCTGGCCCTGGTCGCCATGATCAACGCGGTCAACCTGATCGACGGGCTCGACGGCCTGGCGGCCGGGGTGGCCACGATCGCCGCCGTGGCCTTCCTGGTGTTCGCCGGGCACAACCAGCTCGGCGGGCTCAGCTCCGCCACCCTGGTCGGGGCGATCGTGATCGGGGTGAGCGTCGGGTTCCTGGTGCACAACTGGCACCCCGCGCGTCT
>PWEU01000064.1 GCA_003554005.1 Nitriliruptoraceae bacterium | reverse complement strand
GGATCGCCCTGCACCGCGCTGCCGCCGAGAGCTGGGGCGAGGAGGTCGCGGACACCTTGGTGGAGCTGGTCGCGCCGTCGGGTCACGAGCTGGCCACGCGTGCCGACATCCAGGGTGTGCTTGAGGTCATGGCCGCGATGGACGAGCGGTGGGATGAGCGTTTCGCGGCGTTGGAAGCGCGGTGGGATGAGCGCATCGCCGCGTTGGAGGCGCGGTGGGATGAGCGCTTCGCGGTGCTGGAGGCGCGGACGGACGAGCGTTTCGTTGCGTCGGAGGCGCGGACGGACGAGCGGCAGGGGGAGTTCGAGCGGCGCCTCGACATCATGGATGGTGCGTGGCAGGACCGGCTGGCGGCATCCGATGCGAGGACGGAGGCCGGGCTCCACAGTCTGCGGGCCGACTTCGAGCGGTCATTGCGCGAAGCGCTGACGAGGCAGACTCGGGTCGTCGTGGTCTCGCTGGTGGCCACCGTGGTGAGCATGAGCGGTGTGACGATCACCGTCGCGGTGATGCTGGCTGGGTGACCCGGGTCGGCCCTGGGTCGGTGGGCGTCTGGTCCGGCGGCGGGTTGAGGAACCTCGGCGTCGGGTCCCGGGGGCTGAGGCGCCCACCCGAGGTGGAGGGTGGCCGCGACGTCGGGTTGGGGAGCCTGAGCCTCGGTTTCCGGGGCTGGGTTGCCCCAACCCCGTGGCGGCGCGTGGGGGAGGCCGGCGGAGCGCGGCGGGAGGCGGCCGCGACGGTGGGTTGGGGAACCTGGGCGTCGGTTTCCGGGGCTGGGTTGCCCCAACCCCGTGGCGGCGGGCGGCGGAGGCCGGCGCGGGCGGCCAGCGCAGGGGTGGCGCGGGGCCCTACGCGGGCGGAGCGCGGTGCGGGCCGCCGGGGCGGGCGGCCAGCGCAGGGAAGCGGGGGGTCAGCCTGCGGCCTGGTTGGTCGCCAGGGGCTCGCGCTGCACCGCAACCCCCTCGTCGTCACTGGTCGGCGTGTCCGCGTGACCGCGCCACCGCGGCACCGCGTCACCGCCTCAGCGCAGGCGCTGCACGAGGGCCGGGAGGGCGTGCTCCGCGGGCCGGGCGAGGTGCCGGGCCGTCGGCACGGTGGGCTCCGGGTTGATCTCCCAGACGCGGGCACCTGCTCGTTCGGCGAGCCACGGCAGGCTGGCAGCGGGTTCCACCTCGGCGGCCGTCCCGACGACGATGAGGTCGTCGCAGTCCCGGACGGCGACCTCCGCCCGCTCCAACGCGGCCCGGGGGAGGAGCTCCCCGAAGAAGACCACGTCTGGCCGCAGCTGGGCACGACACGACCGGCACCGGGGCACCTCGCCACGCGGGGTTCGGCGGGCCACCTCGTCGCGGCTCTCCGTGCGGTGGCAGGCGAGGCAGCTCAAGCTCCGGCCCGAGCCGTGCAGTTCGATGACGTCCTCGCTGCCCGCATCCTGGTGCAGGCCATCGACGTTCTGGGTGATCACCGAGGACACCGCGCCGAGGTCCTGCAGCTCCGCGATGGCGAGGTGGGCGGGGTTGGGCTCGGCTGCCTGCAGCACCTCGTCGAGCTCCCACAGCATCTGCCAGACCTTCTCGGGGTCAGCCTCCAGCGCATCGATGGTCGCGTACTCGAAGGGGTCGTACCGGACCCACAGCCCCTCACTGCCCCGGAAGGTGGGGATGTTGCTCGACAGCGAGACCCCGGCGCCGGACAGCACGACGGCCGGGCGCTGGCCGTGTGCCAGGGCCAGGGCCAGTTCGTCGAGGGTGTCGGGTCCTACGCTCTCGTCGTTGTCGTGCCGATCCACGCCGCCTCCTTCGAGGTCGCCTGCCGGTCAACGTGCAGTGTGGCGGCCCGAGCACGGCCGTGCGGACGATGGCGGTGCAGTGACCCCGCCAGCGGGGGGAGATCCCAGGCCACCGAGGCATAGCTACTCGAGACGGAGCCGCTCGAGCTGTTGGCCGGTCACCCCCGCGATGATGTCGACGTCCCCGTCGTGGTCGGAGATCGGCGAGGCCCGCCAGCGCGGTGGTCGCCGCTGCTGGGTCCGGTCCGCAGCCGGCCCCTGGTCCGGATCTTTCGGCCACCTGCCACCTCGCCGGAGCACTGCCATGTCAGGTTTCACCGCGCGTGACGTTCCCGATCAGCACGGTCGGACCGCCCTGGTCACCGGGGCGAACACCGGGCTCGGCTTCTGGACGGCCGTCCACCTCGCCAGGGCCGGCGCACGGGTGCTGGTCGGGTCCCGCTCCGCCGACAAGGGCGCCGAGGCGCTGCGTCGCCTGCACCGTGAGGCGCCGGGCAGCGACGCCGACGTCCTCGAGCTGGATCTGTCGTCGCTGGCGGCCGTCGAGGACGCCGCGGGTCGGCTGCGCGAGGGGGAGGACCGACTCGACGTGCTGGTCAACAACGCGGGTGTGATGATGCCGCCCTACGGCACGACCACCGACGGCTTCGAGCTGCAGCTCGGGGTGAACCACCTCGCCCACTTCGCGCTGACGGGCCACCTGCTGCCGCTGCTCGCCGAGGCTCCTGCGGGGCGGGTGGTCAACGTGGCCTCGCTCGCGCACCGTGGCGCGAGGGTGGACTTCGACGACCTGCAGGCCGAACAGGGCTACGACGCCCAGGCCCGCTACGGGCAGAGCAAGCTGGCGAACCTGCTGTTCACGTCCGAACTCGACCGTCGGCTGCGCGCCAGCGGCTCCCGGGTCCGGGCCCTGGCCGCCCATC
>PWEU01000366.1 GCA_003554005.1 Nitriliruptoraceae bacterium | reverse complement strand
CCGACCACACCCGGGTCGCCAGGGTGTCGAACCCCGTCGGCGCCAGCAGGAGGGTGGCCGGCAGCTCCTTCAGCGCGGTCAGGAACACCAGGGCCCCACCCGCGATCGCGCCCCGCCGGGCCAGCGGCAGGGTCACCCGGCGCAGGGTCGTCAGGCGCGTCCCTCCGAGCACGCGCGACGCCGACTCGACGTTGGGGTTGACCTGCAGCAGCGAGGTCCGGATCGCGCCGATGGCCTGGGGCAGGAACAGCACGACGTAGGCGAACACCAGCATCGCCAGGGTCTGGTAGAGCGGGGTGGCCAACCGGATCCCGACGAAGACCAGGGCCAATGCCACCACGATGCCGGGGAGCGCGTAGCCGGTGAAGGATGCCCGCTCGACCAGCCTGGCGATGCGGGAGGAGGACCGGGCGGACCAGATCGCCACGGGTAGAGCGGCGGCGACGGCTGCCAGGGCCCCGAGCCCCGCGGCCAGGATGCTCCGCCCGGCCGGGCCCAGCGCGACGTTGACCTGCTCACCGGCCTGCAGCCCCCGCACGAGCCAGAACCCGATCACCGTCACCGGGGTGACGAGGCCGAGCAGCACGACCACCGAGCAGAGCCCGGCGGCCGGCCACCGCCAGGCCCGCAGGGGCACCGCGGCGGCGGGCCGGGTGGGGCCGCGGGCGCCGAACTGTCCCCCGCGGTCACGAGCGACGCGGGCTTCCAGCACGATCACGACGATGGTCATTCCGACCAGCAGCAGCCCGAGCAGTGCGGCGGGCGAGCGGTCGAAGGCGGCGCGGTACTGCAGGTACAGCCCACGGGTGAAGGTCGAGTAACGCAGGATCGACACCGCGCCGAAGTCGGAGAACACGTACAGCATCACCAGCAGGCCACCCGCGGCGGCCGAGGCGCGCAACTGCGGCACGGTGACCTTCAGGAAGGTCCGCACGGGCCCGTTGCCCAGCAGCCGGCTGGCCTCCTCGAGCGTGGGGTCGATCCCCCGCAGGCCGGACTGCACGGTGATGAGCACGTAGGGGAAGCTGAACAGGGTCAGCGCCGCGAAGGCGCCCCAGAACCCGTATGGCGCGGGTGGGACGACGCCGAACCACTCCTCCACCAGCCCACCCCGAGCGAACGCGCCGACGAGGGCGAAGGCGCCGACGTAGGTGGGGATCACCAGGGGCAGACCCGTGGCCACAGCGAAGAACCGGCGGGCCGGCAGGTCGCTGCGGACGGTCAGCCAGGCGAGCGGGATGCCGAGCAACAGGCTGGCGGCCGTCACCGAGGCCCCCAGCAGCAACGTTCGCCCGCCCAGGCGCAGCGTCGCGGGGTCGGTGGCGATCTCCCAGATGCGTGCCGGTGGGAGCTCGACCGTGGCGAGGACGAGGTAGAGCGCCGGCAGGAGCATCGCGGCTGCGACCAGCAATGACGGCACCCAGACGGCGGGGTGGATGCCCGCGACCCGCCGGGTCCCGGAGCGTCGGGTGGGACGCTCCGGGACCGGGCGGGTCAGCTGATCGCCGGGGCTCGGCAGGTGAGCGCTCATCGTCGCGCGACGCTACCCGGCCGCCACCGACACCAGCAGGTGGGTGGGGACTCGGCCACGGTGGGTGGGGCTCCGTCGACGACGTCCTCGCTCAGGCCAGTGCCCCGACCTCCTGGAGTAGCTGCAGTGTGCCCTGCAGGTCCTCCAGGTTGGACAGGTCGACGTTCGGCGGGTCGATCTCGGCGAGCGACGGGAGCCCGGGCGCCTCGACGCCAGCGACCACGGGGAACTCGATCGTGTCCGCGTTCTGGCCGAAGAAGACCTGCACCTCCTCGCTCAGGAGGTACCGCACCAGCTCGAAGGCGGCCTCCTCGGCGTCGCTGGAGGCGAGCACCCCGACGCCGGCGATGTTCACCAATCCACCGATGTCGCCGGGGAGGTAGTGATTGTCGACGGGGAACTCCGGGTCCTCGGCCAGGAACCGGTAGAGGTAGTAGTGGTTGGTGATACCGAGGTCGACCTCGCCACGGGAGACGCCCTCCACGATCGCGGTGTTGTTCGGGAACTCCACGGCGTCGTTGGCCAGCATCCCCTCCAGCCACGCCCGCGCGACCTCCTCACCCTCGGTCAGCCGCATCGCGGTGACGAAGGACTGGAAGGAGCCGTTGGTCGGCGCCCATCCGACGCGGCCCTGCCACTCGGGCTCGGTGAGCTCGAAGACGGAGTCAGGCAGCTCAGCGGGATCGACGTTGTCGGTGTTGTAGGCCAGCACGCGGACCCGGCCCGTCGTGCCGGTCCACTCGCCCTCCCGGGACCGGAAGGTCGGCTCGACCACCTCCAGGATGTCCTCGGGGAGCTCGGTCAACAGGCCCTGATCCTGCAGCGCCCCGAGGGCACCCGCGTCCTGGGCGAAGTAGACGTCGGCGGGGCTGGCCTCGCCCTCCTCGATGATCGTGGCGGCGAGCTCGGCGGTGTCGCCGTAGCGGACCGCCACCTCGATGCCGGTGGCCAACTCGAAGTCGTCGAAGATGAACCCGACGAAGTCCTCGTTGCGTCCGGAGTACACCGTGATGGGCCCGGGTGCCTCATCCTCGACGTCCACGTCCCCGGTGGAATCAGGGACCGGGACATCGTCGACGGGGTCGGGCGCGCAGGCGAACGCGAGCAGGGACGCGGCGGTGATGCCGATGAACGCGCGGGCACGCAGAGAGAGATCACGCACTGCAGGTCCTCCATGGTGGGCCCT
>PWEU01000164.1 GCA_003554005.1 Nitriliruptoraceae bacterium | reverse complement strand
GGGGACAAGGACGTCGACGAGGTCGTCGAGGTCGCCGGGTGGGACGTCGGCGTCGCGAAGGCCTTCGGTACCGACCGGTCCGAGCCGACCGACCACGACCGGTCCGAGCCGACCGACCACGACCGGTCCGAGCTGTGAGCGCGACCGACCAGGCCGCCCGGGGGGCGCTGGCTGGTGCCGACCGGATCGCCGCCGCCTTCGCCCGGGCTCACGCCGAGGACCGGGCGGCGCTGGTCGTCTACCTGACCGCCGCCTACCCGGACGTCGCCACCTCCCGTGCCTGCTACGAGGCCGCGGTGGAGGCCGGAGCCGACATCCTGGAGATCGGGATCCCCTTCTCCGACCCCATGATGGACGGGCCCATCATCCAGGCGGCCAACCAGCACGTGCTGGACGCCGGGATCGGGGTGGCCGACCAGCTCGCCCTGGTGGCGTCGCTGACCCACCTCGATGTCCCGAAGCTCGCGATGACCTACGTCACCATCGCCGACACCCGCGGGTACGCCGCGTTCGCGGCGGAGCTCGCCGCGGCGGACGTCTCGGGGGTGATCCTGCCGGACCTGCCCGTGGCCGAGGCCGGCCCCTGGCTCGAGGCGGCTGGGGGCCACGGGCTGGCGACGGTGTTCCTGGCCTCCTCGGTCTCCACCGAGGAGCGGCTGGCTGCCATCGGGTCGGCGTCGTCGGGGTGGGTCTACGCGGCCGGTCTGCTGGGGGTCACCGGGGTCAACAGCCTCGCGAGCGATACCACCCTGCGCCTGGTGTCGGCGGTGCGGCGACACACCGACCTGCCGGTGGCCGTGGGGATCGGCGTCAAGGACCGGGACTCAGCCGCCGAGGTGGCACGCTACGCCGACGGGGTGATCGTCGGCTCCGCCATCGTTCGGGCGGCGGGGGAGGGGGACCCGGCGGGTGCCCCTGAGCGGGTCGCGGCGCTGGTCCGGGAGCTGCGGGCAGGCGTCGCCGACCGCTGACCGGGACCCGGGTCGAGGCCCCGTCCACGGCCGTGCCGACCGACCGCGGTGCTCCGCCGCTCCCGTGACGACGACGAGCCCCCGCCGGGATGGCGGGGGCTCGTTACGTCACTCGGTGGAGCGGGCTCAGCCGATGAAGCCGTTCTCGGCGAGCCAGTCCGCGGCGACGTCGGCGGGACGCTCACCGTCGGCGGAGACGCGCGCGTTGAGCTCCTGCATGGTGTCGTCGTCCAGCGCGGCGGCGACCGGGGCGTACAGCGCCTCGAGCGCGCTGCCGTGCTCGACCCAGACGTCCTCGACGAACACCGGGGAGACGTTGTACAGCGGGAAGAACGCCTGGTCGTCCTCGAGGACCTTGAGGTCCAGCGCGGCGATGCGACCGTCGGTGGTGAACCCCTCACCGAAGTTGCACGGGTCACGGTCGGCGGTGGCGCCGTAGATCACGCCGGTGTCGAGCACGGTGACGTTGTCGCTCGGGATCTCGAAGCCGTAGTGCTCCTCCATCCCCGGCAGGCCATCGTCACGGACGTTGAACTCGGACTCGACGCACAGCGTCACCGCGTCGGGGTCGGTCTCGAGCAGCTCGCCCATCTCGGAGATCGAGTCGACGCCCAGCTCGGCGTCCGCCTCCTCGGAGACCGCGATGCCGTAGGTGTTGTTGAAGGGGGTGGGCTCGAGCCAGAACAGGCCGCGCTCGGCAGCCTCACGGTCGCGGACGGCCTCGTACTGCTCGACCCGGTCCGGGATGGGGTCGGTCTCGCCGAAGAAGGAGATCCAGGCGGTCCCGGTGTACTCCCAGTAGTGGTCGATCTCACCGGATTCGAGCGCCGCGCGAGCAGCGTCGGTCCCGCCGAGGTTGACCTCGTTGACCACGTCGACGCCAGCGTCCTCGAGCAGCGCCACGGAGATCTCGCCGAGGATCAACTGCTCGTCGAAGTCCTTCGACCCGACGGTGATGGTCGCCCCATCGAGCGCGGCGTCGCCGGGCTCGGCGATCTCGTCGGGCGCCGCGTCGTCACCCTCGGGGGTGTCGTCTTCGAGCCCGTTGCCGCAGGCGCTGACGAGCAGCGCGGCGGCAGCGATCCCGCCTGCCAGGTGCAGGTTGCGGATACGCACGGTGTTCCTTTCGGTCGTGTTGCCGCCCGACCTGAGAGGCGGGCGCGGTGTCGCATGTCCCGGTGGGACACGTCGGTGCGGCGACCCTGTCAGGTCGACGCCGGTGCGGATGGTCCGACGAACGGCCCGCCTCGGATCGCAGCGACCGTCGTCCGGTCGGCTGCTCGGGCGGGCACCCACACGGCCGCAGCCGGGGTGGCGGTAGAGGTGCTACCGCGGTCGTAGGACCGTTGCTCGGAACAATCGTAGGGGTAGGGGTGATGAGATGCACGTCCGGCCGGCCCGGCGTGGCGGACGCTCACCGTGGGCAACCGTGCCGCACGGGGCCGAGCCGGCCCGTTCGGTCAGAGCCCCTTGGGGGTCAGCTTCTCCTCGATCAGGCCGGCCAGGTAGTCCACCAGCAGGGCCAGGACCGCCACGAGGATAGCGCCGGTGATCAGAACGGGAGTGCGTCGCAACTGGAACCCGGCGAAGATCGTCTCCCCGAGCCCGCCCCCTCCGAACAGGAACGCCAGCGCCGCGGTCCCGACGTTGAGGACGAGCGCTGTCCGCACTCCCGCGAGCACCACGGGCACGGCCAGGGGCAGCTCGATGCTGCGCAGGACCTTGCGGTTCGACATGCCCATGCCCTTGCCGGCCTCGAGCACGAAGCGATCCACCTGATCCAGTCCGACCATCGTGTTGCGCAGGATCGGCAGGAAGGAGTACCCGACGAGGGAGACCACGACCGGGAAGGGGCCGGTGCTCGGCAGCGCGGGCTGGGTCCGGAACAGGTAGAACAGCAGCGCCAGCAACCCCAGCGACGGGATCGCCTGACCGGCGTTGCCGAGTCCGATGATCACGGGGGCGTAGCGCCGCAGCCGCGGCCGGGTGGCGAGGATCCCCAGGGGCACGGCGAGCAACAGGACGAAGAACGTCGAGTAGAGCGTCAACGTGATGTGCTGGCGCGTCTGCCCCAGCAGGTTCTCGGCCGTGAGGGTGCGCGCCTCGATCGAATCGAGCTCCTGCGTCCCGACCCACAGGAACAGCCCCAACAGCACCAGCGCTAGGAACAGCGGCATCCCGAGGTAGCGCACCAGCGATGCCCGCCGGGCCCGCCTGACACCGGCGGCGTCCTCGTCGCGGGCCGTCTGTCGACGCTCGGCGTCGGTGGGGACGACCCGGTCGGAGGAGTCTGGCGGGGTGAGGGAGGTCGACATCAGGCCGGAACCTCGTCCTCGGGGTCGGCGAGCTTGGCGGCCCGGTAGTACTCCGCCTGGGCGTCCTTCATCGTCTGGATCGAGGTGATGATGGCGTCGATGTCCAGCAGACCCCGGTAGGCGCCGCGCCGGTCGACCACGATCGCGACCCCGGCGGCGCCCAGCAGCATCTCCTCCAGGGCGTCGGACAGCGTCGCCTGAGGCTCGACCAGCGCACGCGTGCGGACCCCGGCCTTCTCGAGCGGGCGGTCCTGCTGCCGAAGATCCGGGCCGCGGAGCCACCGCAGCGGCTTGTTCTCCCGGTCGAGCAGCAGCATGGCGGTCCAGTCGGACGCGTCGAACCGTTGCCGCAACGTCTCGCGATCCTCGTCGACGCGACCGGTCAGCGCCTCGGTGGGTTCGACCTCCTTGACCCGGGTGAGCTTCAACCGTTTCAGGGTCGCGCCGGTTCCGACGAAGTCCTCGACGAAGTCGTTGGCCGGGTGGGTGAGGATCTCCTCGGGGGTGGCGAACTGCGCGACCCGGGAGCCCTCCTGCAGGATGGCGATGCGGTCACCCATCTTGATCGCCTCGTCGATGTCGTGGGTGACGAAGCAGATCGTCTTCTGCAGCTCGGTCTGCAGCCTCAGGAACTCGTTCTGCAGCCGGGTACGCGTGATCGGGGCGATCGCACCGAAGGGCTCGTCCATCAGCAGGACCGGTGGATCGGCCGCCAGAGCCCGCGCCCCCCCGACCCGCTGCCGCTGACCGCCGGACAGCTCCTTGGGGAACCGTTCGCGGTACTGCTCCGGAGGGAGCCCGACCACGTCGAGGAGCTCGTCCACCCGCTCGCGGGTGCGGTCCTTGTCCCAACCGAGCAGGTGCGGCACGGTGGCGACGTTCTCCGCGATACGGATGTGCGGGAACAGCCCGATCTGCTGGATCACGTACCCGATGCGCCGCCGTAGGTGGTTGGGATCGATGTCGGTGACATCCTCGCCGTCGATGATGATGTGACCCGAAGACGGTTCGATGATGCGGTTGATCATCTTGAGACTGGTGGTCTTGCCGCAGCCCGAGGGGCCGACGAAGACCACGATCTCGCCCTTGGGGATACTCAAGCTGAGGCGGTCGACCGCTGGGGTCTCCTGCCCGGGGAAGCGCTTGGTGAGCTCTTGGAGCTCGATCATCGTCTCGCCCGTCTCGGCATCAGTGCCGAGTCGGGCGAGGGGGTCGCCGTTGGTCTGGTCACTCACGGATACCTCGAGGGATGGTCAGCCGGCCGATAGCGAGGTAGAACAGGTCGAACAGCACCGCCAGGATCACGATGAACAGCGTCCCGCCGAGCAGGGACTCCAGTGAGCCCGTGGCGGGGATACGGCGGATGCCGGTGAAGATCTCCTGGCCGAGCCCGGGCCCCCCGACCAGGGCCGCGATCGCGGCGATGCCGATCGTCAGCAGCGTGGCGACGCGGACCCCGGCGAGCATCACCGGCCAGGCGTTGGGGAGCTCGATCTTCCACAACCGCATGGTGGCGCTCATACCCATCCCCTTGGCGGACTCGACCACGGCCCGATCGACCGAGAACAGCCCGGAGACGGTGTTGCGCACGATCGGCAGGAGGGCGTAGAGCGTCAAGGCGATGATCGCCGGGGTGGCACCGATACCGACGATGGGGATCAGGATCGCGAACAGCGCCAGCGACGGGATCGTCAGGAACGTGGACACCACGCTCAGGATCGGGGAGCGGAGCTGGGGGGACCGATGGGCGAGGATGCCGAGGAACAGGCCGATCACGACGGCCATCCCCACCGGGACCGCGGTCAGGTAGATGTGTTCGAGGGTCTGCTCGAACAACGCATCACGGGTCCGCGGATCGGCGAGGTACTCGGTGAAGAACGTCACCTGGCTCGGCCCTCCGCTGGGTGTCTCGTCCCGACCTCTGTCGGAACAGGGCGGTACCACAGGGAACGATCCGGCTGCCCTACCGCGAGTGTCGGCCTTTCGACCGACGGGATCGGATCGCGAGCTGTGGCGCGCTCGCCTCTGGATGTGTGGGGGTGACCCTAACGGACCAGCCACCGAGTCGCGAATGCCTGCCGACCGCCGTTCGCGGTCGGCGCTACGCTGCCGGGCCTCGCCGCACCCCGACCACGGACGCGGCGTCGCACGCCCCCGTGCTGGAACTGGCATACAGGGACGACTCAAAATCGTCTGCCCTTGCGGGCTTGTGGGTTCGAGTCCCACCGGGGGTACGACCGGGGGTACGACCGGGACTCCGAGTTGTTTGGTCCCCCGGTCGTCCCGCCGCTAGCGTTGGGGCCGACCGACGCGCGAAGCCCGTCGGGTTGGACGACATGCCCCACGTCGAAGGCAGCGACCACGGCTGGACCAAGACGGCTCCTGCGGACGCGCCGACGGCTGGAGCGGACCCGTGCGGCCCTCGAGCGAGCGCAGGCCACCGAGCGTGAGCTCGTGGAACAGGTCGCGTACCTCGACGCGGTCGACGCGGATGCCCACACCCGGGGGCTGGGGGCAGAGGACCCCCAGGCGGCGCGCGACGCCCGCGACGCCCGCAGCGATCTCGACCGTCACACCGCCCTGCTCGACGACACCCGTCGGGAGATCAGCCGCCTGCTCGCCGAGCAGGATGCGCTCCTCGAACGGCTCCTCGAGCTCACACGCCCCCCCGGCCGGAGGAACCCAACGTGAGCGACGCGAACGCCGGGCCCAAACCCACCAGCGCTGACGCTGACGAGGTTCCCACACGGGTGCTGATCGCCGAGGACGAGGCGCTGATCCGCCTCGATCTGAAGGAGATGCTGGAGGAGGAGGGTTTCGATGTCGTCGCCGAGGTCGCAGACGGCGCGTCGGCGGTCCGGCTGACCCGGGAGCTGCGACCGGACCTGGTGATCCTCGACGTGAAGATGCCGGGGATGGACGGCATCCAGGCCGCCGAGGAGATCGCCAAGGAGCGACTGTCCGCGATCCTGATCCTGACGGCGTTCAGCCAGCGGGATCTGGTCGAGAAGGCACGGCGCGCCGGGGCCATGGCCTACCTCGTCAAGCCGTTCCAGAAGCACGACCTGCTGCCGGCGGTGGAGATCGCTGCCGGACGTTTCCGCGACCTCTCGGGGCTGGAGCGGGAGGTCGACGACCTCCATGGTCGCCTGGAGGCGCGCAAACTGGTGGAGCGGGCCAAGGGTCTGCTGCAGTCCCACGAGGGGATGAGCGAGGCGGATGCCTTCCGCTTCGTCCAGCGACAGGCGATGGAGCGACGGCTCACCATGCGACAGGTCGCCGAGCAGGTCATCGAGCGGCTCGACGGCTGACCCCGCAGCTCGTGAGTGGATCCCGGGTGGAACGACCGGCGGGAGAGGGAGAGGTGGAGGCTCCACCCGGGATCCGGAGACGGGACCTGGAGATCCCGTCGGTGTCACTGGCGGATGACGTGACGGACCGTACGCAGCCGACGTTGCCGACAGGTTTCAGCCACGTTGGCGCTACGTGACCATGGTGTGCCACGGCCGCGGGCGTGCTCAGAACAGGGCCCGGGCCAGACGGGGCCGGGCGGCGACCACCCGTGCGTCCTGGTCACCGAGCAGGCTGAACAGGCGGATGAGATGCTCGCGGGCCGGTTCGCGGGTCTCCCCACCGAGCTGCACCGCGGCCAGTAGGTGTTCGATGGCCTCCTCGTAGGCCTCCTCGGCAGCCAACGCCCGTCCCAGCGCCAGCAGGTCGTCACCGCTGGCGTCGCCCGCCTCGACCCGAGCCCGCAGGCTGGTGACGTCGGCGCCGTCCCGGGCGAGCTCGATGCGCGTCACCACCGCCTCCGCGGCCGGGTCGGGACGGTGCGGGGGGATGAGCGCCAGCGCCCGGGTCGGATCCTCGGTGCGGAGCAGCTCCGCCAGTCCGATCGCCGCTTCCCGGTGGCTCGGATCCAGCTCCAGCGCCCGTTCGAGCTCCGTGATCGCGGCTGGCCCCGTGGCGGAGCGGGCGCGGGCCACGGCCTGGTCGGCCTCGGTGGGCAGGAGGTCCTCGATGAAGGCGGCCAGCCTCGGTTCGGGTTGCACGCCGGTGAACTGGGCGATCGCCGTGCCGTCCCGGAAGCCGACGACCTGCGGGATGCCCTGCACGCGGTAGCGCTGTGCGAGGGCCTGGTTGGCGTCGACGTCGACCTTGGCGAGCCGCACCCGTCCGTCCTGGTCCGCGACGGCGCGCTCGAGCATGGGGGTCAACTGTCGGCACGGCCCACACCAGGCCGCCCAGAAGTCCACGATCACCGGCCGCTCGTAGGAGGCGGCGATGACCTCCTGCTCGAAGCTGGTCGTATCGACGTCGATGACGTTGGGGGCAGGGTTCACGGGGAAGCCTCGAGGGTTCGGTGGGGCAGCCGGGCCAGGGATCCACCCGGCCTGCCCCCGCGCTCGGGGGAGCGGGGGAGGTGGACGGGGCGGTCCGGCTGACAGGATGCCCCAAGGGTGAACCTGGGTCGCTCACTAGGCTGACAACGCCGACGAGTCCGAGGAGCTTCCCGTGCCCGACCAGCGGACCCTGCTGCTGCTCGACGGGCACTCCCTGGCCTACCGCGCCTTCCACGCCCTGCCGGACACGTTGCGGACGGCGACCGGGCAGCTGACCAACGCGGTCTACGGCTTCACCTCCATGCTGGTGAAGCTGCTCACCGACCGTGAGCCGGACGGGGGGGTGGTCGCCTTCGACCGCGGCCGGGACGTGCAGCGCACGGCCGCCTTCCCGGCCTACAAGGCCAACCGGGCCGAGCCCCCGGAGGAGTTCCGCCCCCAGGTCGAGTTGATCAAGCAGGTGCTCGGGGCCCTCGACATCCCCGTGATCGAGGTGGAGGGCGTCGAGGCTGACGATGTGCTCGCCACCCTGGCGAGCCGAGCGGTCGACGCCGGCGCGCACGCCTACGTCGTGACCGGCGACCGCGACGCGATGCAGCTCGTGGCCGACGACCTGACCGTCCTCTACACCCTGCGCGGGATGAGCGAGCTCGCGGAGATGACGCCGGACGCGGTGCAGGAACGCTACGGGGTCCCCCCGGAGCGTTACGTCGAGCTCGCCGCCTTGCGCGGTGACACCTCCGACAACCTGCCCGGCGTGCCCGGTGTCGGGGACAAGACCGCCGCGAAGCTGCTGGCCACCTTCGGAGACCTCGACACCGTCTTCGAGCGGCTCGACGAGGTGCCGGGGAAGAAGGGGCCCCAGATGCTGGCCGAGCACCGTGACCAGGTCCTGACCAACCGGGCGATCATGCAACTGCGTCGCGACCTGGAGCTCGACCTCGACCCGTCGCACGTCACGGCGCCGCGGCCCGACGCCACCGCCGTCCGCGACCTGTTCGGCGCCCTGGAGTTCCGAGCCCTCTACGATCGGCTCCCGTCGGAGCTGCTGGGCGAGGTCGCCGACGCCCCGGACCGCCTCGAGGTCCTGCCCCGCTCCCTGCCCTCGGGTGGCCTGACCCCGTGGCTGTCGGGTGTGGAAGGTCCCATCGCGGTCCTGGCCACCTGCGAGGGGCAGGTGCCCCCCCTGCGATGGACGGCCGTGTCGCTGGCCGCCGCCGGCGTCGATCCCGTCAGCGCCGATCTCGCCAGGCTGACGCCGGAGGACCTGAAGGGCCTCGGGGCCTGGTTGGAGGATCCGGGCAGTCCCCTGGTGACCCACGATCTGAAGCTGCTCGACCACGCCGCCCACGCCCGCGGCTGGTCGCTGGCAGGGGCCACCGTGGACACCGAGCTCGCGGCCTACCTGCTGGCACCGGAGCAACGCAGCTTCGCCCTCGACCGTCTGGCGCTGCACGAGCTCGGCCGCTCGCTCGAGCCGGAGGGGGCCCAGGAGCTCGCCGGTGACCAGCTGAGCCTGGACGTCACGGCCGAGGAACCGGTCGTCGAGCGCGGGCTGGCCGTCGCCGCCACCCTGCAGCTCGCCGACCACCTCGCCGCCCAGCTCGAGGCCCGGCAGCAGCGGGACCTCCTCGACCGGATCGAGCTGCCCTTGGTGCCGGTGCTGGCCCGGATGGAGCGGACCGGGATCGCCGTGGACCGCGACGTCCTCGCCGATCTCAGGACACGGTTGTCGAAGCGGGTCGACTCCCTGGAGCGGGAGGTTCATGACCACGCTGGTCGGAGCTTCAACGTCGGGTCCGGCCCGCAGCTCCAGGAGGTGCTGTTCGAGGAGCTCGGCCTGCCGCGCACGCGTCGGATCAAGACCGGGTACTCCACCGACGCCCAGGCACTGGGCAACCTCGCCGACGCGCACCCGATCGTGCCGGCGATCCTCGAGTGGCGGGAGGTGTCGAAGCTGCTCAGCACCTACGTCGACGCGTTACCGAAGCTGGTCGATCGGGACACGGGGCGCATCCACACCACCTTCTCCCAGACGATCGCTGCCACGGGGCGGCTGTCCTCGTCCCACCCGAACCTGCAGAACATCCCGGTCCGGCGTGCCGAGGGTCGCGAGATCCGCAAGGCCTTCGTGGCGGGGGAGGGCTACGGCGTGCTGCTGGTCGCCGACTACTCCCAGATCGAGCTCAGGATCCTGGCGCACCTGTCGGGCGACGACGGCCTGCTGTCGGCGTTCGCCTCGCGCGAGGACATCCACGCCACCACCGCGGCGAAGGTGTTCGAGGTCCCGCTCGCCGAGGTGGACGGTGGCCTCAGGGACCGCGCCAAAGCCGTCAACTACGGGCTTGCCTACGGGCTGACGGCCTACGGCCTGGCCCAGCAGCTCGGTATCGCCCCCGACGAGGCGCAGGCGATCGTCGACGCCTACTTCGCTCGGTTCCCTGGGGTCCGCAGCTTCCTCGACGACGCCGTGGCCGACGCGACCCGGGATGGCTACACCACGACGATGTTCGGCCGTCGCCGCTACCTGCCGGACCTGCGCTCCGACGATCGCAACCGCCGCCAGATGGCCGAGCGCATGGCGCTGAACGCGCCGATCCAGGGGACCGCGGCCGACGTGATCAAGCTGGCGATGATCGATCTGGCGCGCGCGCTCGATCATCACGAGCTGGGTGCCCGGCTGCTCCTCCAGGTGCACGACGAGGTGATCCTCGAGGTCCCCGAAGGCGAGGTGGATCGCCCCCGGGCGGTGGTGGAGGAGGTGCTCAGCTCCGTCGCCGAGCTGGCCGTGCCCCTGGAGGTCGACAGCGCGGTGGGTCACACCTGGTTCGATGCGCAGAAGCACTGAACGACCGCTGCGGCGACCGGGTCAGCCGTCGGGCACGGTGACGGTGGCCGTCGTCGGTCCCGCCTCAAGGTCGAAGGCCAGGCCTTTGGCCGCGACCTCGAGCACCTCGAGGGTGTAGTGGCCGGCCGGTCCGGTCATCCGGATCTTCACGCGCCCGAACATGTCGGTGGCTACCTGCACGGTCGCCGCGCGTTCCGGGCCCGTGATGCGGGCATCCACCGCCAGGTCCGAGCACCGTCGCCCCTCGGCGTCCTTGACCTCGACCTGGAAGGCCACGCGGTGCTGCCCGCCTTCGACGACCTCGGTCTCGAGCGCCTCGAGCCGGGTCACCCGCACTGGCTCGGTGAACAGCCCCGTCTTCGGGATGCCGTCGGGCTGGCGCTCCAGGGTGATGCGGGACCGACGGCGACGTCGAGCGCCACGGATCACGGGGACCTCCGTCGGTGGGGGCAGACGATGGTGTCACAGGAGGGCGGGACGGTACCGGCGTGCTGGCGCGCGGCGGCGGCTCGTCGGTAGGGGCGCCCGGCCCGGGGACCGGGCGGTGGTCTCACGGGGAGCGAGTGACGGTGCTGGCGTGGCTCAGACCGTGACCCCATCTGCCTGCTCGAGCACGC
This sequence comes from Nitriliruptoraceae bacterium, assembly GCA_003554005.1. GTDB lineage: Bacteria > Actinomycetota > Nitriliruptoria > Nitriliruptorales > Nitriliruptoraceae > T1Sed10-7. The sequence continues at coordinate 1,266 of PWEU01000164.1, read as the reverse complement.
GGAAGGCACGGCGGTACTTGGCCTCGAGGTGCTGGCGCGTGGGTCCACTGAGGCGGGCGAGTCGCTCCGGGTCGGACTTCTCCTCCAGATCGCTGCGCTTGATCAGCCTGGCGAGGGGGTCCGCGGCGGCACGGCTGACCGCCTGGTCGTAGCCCTCACCCTCGACCTTGGTCAGTGCGGTCACCAGATCGACGACCGCGTCGGGCATGCCCTGGGCCCGCAGGTCGTCCAGCGTGGTCGCGGAATCATCCAGGACGTCGTGCAGGAGGGCCGCTGCCTGCTGTTCGACGGAGCCACCGTGCTCCGCGACGCGTTGGGCGACCCGGCGTAGCAGATCGATGTAGGGGGCACCGCTCTTGTCGACCTGGCCGTGGTGCTCGCGCGCCGCGATCTCGTCGGCGCGTGCGAGCAGATCGTCCTCGATCACCACATCCGTTCCTTCCTCGTGGGTTCCAGGGGGTCGTGACGTTGTCGGGATGGCGGGCAGCCGTCGAACGCCACGAGCACTCTGCCCGCCCCGTTCCGGGGAGAGTGAGCTCGGGCCACGACCCACGCCCGGCGCTGGCGCCGCCGGGGGACCGCCAAGGGTTGACCGCAACTGGACCGTGCGCCCAGGAGCTGCCATCTGCACCATCCATGCTCGGCCCCGACCATCCGTCTCGGACCGGTGCAGACGTGACGCCTGGGCCGATCCGGTGTGGTGCCGGGGGTCGCTTCGAGGCTAGGCCGCGCGGAACACGAAGGCCAACGGCCCTCCGGCCCTAGTGCCGAGCCCAGGTGGCCTCACGGCCCAGGACCGGTGGCCTCACGAGGAACATGGCAGCCCTCGAGGTGGTCGTCGACCAGGCCCATGGCCTGCATGAGCGCGTAGGCCGTCACCGGCCCGACGAAGCGGAACCCGTGGTCCTTGAGCGACGTGGCGAGCGCGGTGGACGCGGCGGTGCGGGCCGGGACCTCGTCAGGATGGCTCGGCCGCCCGGACGGCTCCGGCGCGAAGGACCACACCAGCGTTCCAAGGTGGATGCCTCGGCGCCTGAGCTCGGTCAGGGCCCGGGCGTTGTCGATCGTGGCCACGATCTTCGCCCGGTTGCGCACGATGGACGCATCGTCGAGCAGTCGGACGACGTCCCGGTCGGTGAAGGCGGCCACGAGCTCAGGCTCGAAACCGGCGAACGCGGCCCGCAGCGCCTCCCTCCGGCGGAGGATCGTCAGCCAGGACAGACCCGCCTGGAACGCCTCCAGACAGAGCTTCTCGAACAGCTGTGC
>PWEU01000227.1 GCA_003554005.1 Nitriliruptoraceae bacterium | reverse complement strand
GCCGGGCCGAACCACACCCTGCCGACCTCCGGGACCGCCCGCTTCAACGGCGGCCTGACCACCTCGTCGTTCCTGGTGGCCGTCAACTTCCTCGAGGTCGACGAGGAGGGGCTGCAGGGCATCGCCGACGACGTCTGCCGGTTCGCCGACGCGGAGGACCTGCCGGCGCACCGCGCCGCCGTCGAGGTCCGGTTCGAGTCCGAGGCGTGAGCGCGGTCGACCCGAGCGCCGCACCCGGCTCCGACCGCGTGCCCGTCCGGCCCGACCTCGCCGAGGTCACGCCCTACGGGGCGCCGCAGCTCGACGTGGCCGTCCGGCTCAACACCAACGAGACCGCCGAGCCGCCCCCACCCGGGTACCTGACCGAGGTCGGCCGGCGCATCCAGGGCCTGGAGCTGAACCGCTACCCGGACCGCGGGGTGAGCGAGCTGCGCCGTTCGCTCGGCCAGCGCCTCGGGCTGCCGGCCGAGCGGGCGTGGGCCGCCAACGGTTCCAACGAGATCCTGCAGCAGCTGCTCCAGGCCTACGGCGGACCGGGCCGGTTGGCGCTCGGGGTCCGGCCGGGCTACTCGATGTACCCCGAGCTGTGCCGGACGTCGCTGACGCCGATGGTCGAGGTCGACCTCGATGCGGACTTCCAGCTGACCCCGCAGGTCGCCGCCGACGCCGTGGCCACCCACGATCCCGACCTGATCATGGTCCCGACACCCAACAACCCGGTCGGCACACCCGTCACCCACGAGGCGCTGCGGGCGCTGCACGATGGCTCCCGGGCGCTGGTGGTCGTGGACGAGGCCTACATCGAGTTCGCCGACGACCACCTCGCCGCCCTGCCCCTGCTCGACCAACTCCCGCGGCTGGTGATCGTGCGCACCCTGTCGAAGGCGTTCCGGCTCGCCGGGCTCCGCCTCGGGTACCTGCTGGGCCCGGCCTGGGTGGTCGAGGACCTCCAGAAGGTGCGCCTGCCCTACCACCTCGATGCCGTGAAGCAGATCGCGGGCATCGTCGCGCTGGAGCAGGAGGCGGCGTTCCTCGAGCACCGGCGCCGGATCGCCTCCGAACGCGAACGGGTCGCGGCGGCGCTGGCGCAGCGCTCGGACGTCGAGGTGTTCCCCTCGGCTGCGAACTTCGTGCTGGTCCGCACCGGCGTCGACGACCTGTTCGGCCAGCTGCTGGCCCACGGGGTGCTCGTCCGCGACTTCTCCACCAAGCCCCGGCTCGAAGGGTGTGTCAGGGTCACGATCGGCACCGAGGCCGAGAACGACGCCTTCCTGGCCGCGCTGGACCGCGTCCTGGCCGGAGCCGAGCACCCTCCCACGCCCGCGGAGATGACGGGACGGTCCTCAGCGCCGTAGCCTGCGCGGTCGCCGCCCCAGCCCGAGAGGACCGATCGTGACCACCCGCACCGGCAGCGTGAGCCGCACTACCCGGGAGACCACCATCACGGTGGCGGTCGACCTCGACGGTGCGGGCACCAGCGACGTCGACACCGGTGTGCCCTTCTTCGACCACATGCTCGACCAGTTGGGTCGCCACGGTCGCCTGGACCTGACCGTCAAGGCCGACGGTGACCTGGAGATCGACGCCCACCACACGGTCGAGGACGTCGGCATCGCCCTCGGACAGGCGCTGGCCGAGGCCTGGGGGGATCGCACGGGCGTGGAACGGTTCGGGGACGCGACCGTGCCGATCGACGAGGCGCTCACCCGGGTGGCGATCGACCTGTCGGGACGGCCCTACCTGGTGTGGAACTGCACCGTGCCGATCGAGGTGATCGGGACCAACTTCGAGACCAGCCTCGTCAAGCACTTCTTCGAGGCGGTGGTGGCCAACAGCCGCATCACCCTGCACGTCCACAACCTGTCGGGCGACAACACCCACCACACCTTCGAGTCGGTGTTCAAGGCGGTGGCCGTCGCGCTGCGGCGGGCCGTCGCCGTCACCGGGACGGGAACGCCCTCCACCAAGGGTGTCCTGCAGTGAGCCTGACCGCCGCGATCCTCGACTACGACGCCGGCAACGTCCGCTCCGCCAAGCGCGGTTTCGACGCTGCCGGTGCGGAGGCCAGGATCGTGCGCAGCGCCGCTGAAGCCCGCAGCGCGGACGTGCTGGTGATCCCCGGGGTCGGCAACTTCGACAGCTGCATGGCACAGCTGCGGGCCTCGGGTCTGGAGGAGGTGATCCGCGACGCCATCGCCGCCCAGCACCCCGTGTTCGGCATCTGCGTCGGGATGCAGCTGCTCTACAGCGGGTCCGAGGAGGGGGAGGAGCCCGGCCTCGGCCTGCTCCCCGGACGGGTCGAGCGGTTCCCCGCCACCGCGGTCGTCCCCCACATCGGCTGGGACGTGGTGCGCGCCGCCGAGGGATCCGAGGACGACCCCCTGCTCGACGGGGTGGCTGGGCAGCGGCAGTACTTCGTGCACTCCTACTACGCCGTGCCGACCGACCGCTCCCACGTCGTTGGCCGCACGGCCTACGGCGGGGTGGCCTTCCCCTGTCTGGTCCGCGAAGGCAGCGTGGTCGGCACCCAGTTCCACCCGGAGAAATCCGGTCCGGTCGGGGCCCGGCTGCTGCGCAACTGGCTCGAGAGCCTCCAGTAGCTCGCTCACACGCCGTGGGCGATGACCTGGCCGTCGGGTGCGAAGACGTGCACCTTCTCGGGCGGAACCGTCAACCGCAGCAGTTCCCCGAGCCGGGGCGCCGGCCGGTCGATCATCGCCAGGACCTCATCGGCCTCGTCGGC
>PWEU01000026.1 GCA_003554005.1 Nitriliruptoraceae bacterium | reverse complement strand
CTGGTTCGAGGACCGCGACCTCGCGGTCCCCAGCGACCTCGAAGACCTGACCGACCCGGCCTACGAGGGGCTGCTGGCGGTCCAGAACCCCGCCACCTCCTCCCCCGGCCTGTCCTTCCTGCTGGCGACGATCGAGCGCTTCGGTGAGGACGGCTACCTCGACTTCTGGGAGGACCTCGTCGCCAACGACGTGGTCGTCACCGACGGCTGGTCCGAGGCCTACTACGACGAGTTCAGCGGCACCGGTGGGGGCGACCGGCCCCTGGTCGTCTCCTACGCCTCCAGCCCCCCGGCCGAGGTGTTCTTCGCCGACCCACAGCCCGACGAGGCCCCCACCGGCGTGATCGAGGCGTCCTGCTTCCGCCAGGTCGAGTTCGTCGGCATCCTGGACGGCACCGAGCGTCGCGCGGAGGCCGAGGAGCTGGTGGACTTCATGCTGTCCACCACCTTCCAGGAGGACCTCCCGCTGACGATGTTCGTCTTCCCCGTCAACACCGAGGCCGAACTGCCCGAGGTGTTCGTCGAGCACGCGGTGATCCCCAGCGACCCACTGGAGCTGGACCCGTCGGTGATCGGTGAGCAGCGCGAGACGTGGATCGAGGCGTGGACGGCCACGGTGCTCAGGTGACCGCCAGCACGACCAGCACCGAGCGCGCTGGCGACAGCCCCCGACGGACCCGTCGAGGTGTGCCGCGAGGCACCGCGCTCGTGTTGCTGGTCGTCCCGGTCGTCTTCCTCGGCTGGTTCTTCGTGTGGCCGGTCACGTCGATCGTCGGGCTCGGGCTGGCGCCGGACGGCGAGGTGGAGCTGGGGGTGCTCGCCCGCGCGCTCACCGACCAGAGCGTGCGCAGCGTGGCCTGGTTCACGCTGTGGCAGGCGGTCGTGTCCACCGTGCTGACCCTCCTGGTGGCGATCCCGGGCGCCTACGCCCTGTCGCGCCAGGAGTTCCCCGGCCGCCGCGCCCTCCAGGCGGCCGTCACCGTGCCCTTCGTGCTGCCCACCGTGGTGGTCGGCTCCGCCTTCCTTGCGCTGCTCGGCCCCCGCAGCCCCGTCAACGCCGCCCTGGTGGCCGTGCTGGGGGATGCGGCGCCGACGCTCGACCTGCGCCGCACGGTCACGGCGATCCTGCTCGCCCACGTGTTCTTCAACTACGCCGTGGTCGTGCGCACCGTCGGAGGCCTGTGGTCGATGCTCGATCCCCGGCTGGAGGACGCGGCCCGGGTCCTGGGCGCGTCGCGGTGGCGGACCTTCCGGGAGGTGTCGCTGCCGCTGCTCTCCCCCGCGATCGCCGCGTCGGCCGCGATCGTCTTCCTGTTCACCTTCACCTCCTTCGGGGTGGTGTTGATCCTGGGCGGACCGGGCCGCGCCACGATCGAGGTGGAGATCCACCGGGCGACGACCCAGCTGCTCGACCTGCCGCTCGCCTCCACCCTGGCACTGCTGCAGCTGGTCGCGGTGCTGTCGGCGCTGGCGGTGTACGGCCACCTGACCCGGCGAGCGCAGCAGCAGCGCCTGGTCGCGGCCGCCAGCACCCGGCGACCGCCCCGATCCCGGGCGGAACGGTGGTTCCTCGGCACGAACCTGGCGGTGATCCTCGTCCTCGTGCTCAGCCCCCTGGCGGTGCTCGTGGAGCGGTCCTTCGTGACCGCGACCGGCTACGGGCTGGACAACTGGCGACGGCTGCTGGTGGACGACCCGAGCTCGGTGCTGGCGGTGCCGGCCGGCGAGGCGGTCCGCAACTCCCTGCTGTTCGGCACCAGCGCGACCCTGGTCGCGCTGGTGGTCGGTGGGCTCGCCGCCACCGCCGCGACCGTCGGCCGCGGCTGGATCACCGGAGCGGTCGACCGTGCGCTGATGGTGCCGCTGGGGACCTCGGCGGTGACCGTGGGGTTCGGGTTCCTGATCGCGCTGGACCGACCGCTCGACCTGCGCGGCTCGCCGCTGCTGGTCCCGCTGGCCCAGGCGCTGATCGCCACCCCCTTCGTGGTCCGCACCCTGCTCCCGGTCCTGCGCTCGATCGACCAGCGGCTGCGCGACGCCGCCGCGGTGCTGGGTGCCAGCCCGCTGCGGGTGTGGCGGGAGGTGGACCTGCCGATCATCGGTCGCGCGTTGCTGGTCGCCGCGGGCTTCTCCTTCGCGATCGCGGTCGGTGAGTTCGGTGCGACGGTGTTCGTCGCCCGCGCCAACCTGCCCACCATGCCGGTGGCGATCTTCCGCCTGCTCGGCCGCCCCGGGGTCGCCAACTTCGGGCAGGCCATGGCGATGTCCACCCTCCTGGCCGCGATCACCGCGGCGGCGCTGCTGGCCATCGACCGGCTGCGGGTCGGATCGGTCGGGCGGTTCTGATGCTCGAGATCGACCACCTGACCCTGGCCTACGACGACACGGTCGTCGTGGAGGACCTCGCGCTGACCGCGGCCGACGGCGAGGTGCTGTGCGTCCTCGGGCCCTCGGGCTGCGGCAAGTCCACCCTGCTCCGAGCCGTGGCCGGGTTGGAGCCCCCCGTGACGGGCACGATCCACCTCGACGGCCGCGACCTGGCCGGGCTCCGACCCGATCAACGCGACGTCGGCCTGATGTTCCAGGAACACGCGCTGTTCCCCCACCGCAACGTCGCGGAGAACGTCGCCTTCGGTCCCCGGGTCCACGGCCTGGACCGTGACGCCGTGCGGCAGCGCGTCGCGGAGGCGCTGTCGCTGGTCGGGCTGAGCGGCACCGAGTTCCGTCACGTCGACGAGCTGTCGGG
>PWEU01000325.1 GCA_003554005.1 Nitriliruptoraceae bacterium | reverse complement strand
GCGGGGGCACCCCACCCGACCCACACGGCGTCGGCCGCCACCCGCGCGAGGCAGGTCGCGAGAAGGTCGGCGTCCAGCGTCCCGGGCGTGCCTTCGGCAGCGGGCCGCTCCGGGCTCGGTACCGCGACCACCTCGTCGAACGCGCGCCGCAGCGAGGCCCGTGGCGTGTCGCCGCGGTGCAGGAGCACGGTTCGAGGGCCGGTGTCGGCGGGCCTGATCGCGCCGATGGAACGGACGCCGCGCGCGGCGGCACCGCCGGTCTCGACGATCGCGACGCGCTCGAACACGGCCGCCTCCTTCCCTTCCCGAGGGTAGAGCGGCGATCCGCCGCTGACCGACCACCACCAGGGGAGCGCCGCGGCCCTGAAGGTCAGGGATAGGCTGAGCCTCCCAGCGAGCGGTGGAGGCCCGGGGTGAGCACCGCACGCGGTTCGTCACACCGAGCAGGCCTGCGCCGCCGTCCCGAGCGTGCCCGCCCGCTCCTCGTTCACCTCACCACGGTAGACCTGTCGTTGGCCTACCTGCTGCTGCCCCAGCTCATCGGGTTCCGCGACGCCGGCTACGACGTGGTGGGGGTGTCGGCTCCCGGCCCCCACGTCGCCCAGCTCACCGAGCATGGCATCCGCCACGTCGCCCTGACCCGCTCCACACGGGCCGCGGACGTTCGGGCGGATCTGGCCACGGCCCGGGAGTTCGCCCGGATCTGCCGGGAACTGCGACCCGACATCGTTCACACCCACAACCCCAAACCCGGCGTCTACGGCCGGATCGTGGCCCGCACCGTCGGCGTGCCGGTGGTGGTCAACACCGTCCACGGGCTGTACGCGCTGCCGAGCGACCGGTTCCGCAAACGGGCGGTGGTCTACACCCTGGAGCGGATCGCCGCCGCCTTCTCCCACGCCGAGCTGCTGCAGAACCCGGAGGACCTGCCCACCCTGCGCCGGCTGCGGGTCCCGGCGGCCAAGCTGCACCTGCTCGGCAACGGCGTGGACCTGACCCGCTTCGACCCCGACCGGCACGCTGATGCCCGGGCCGAGATCCGGGCGGCGCTCGGGATCGGCGAGGACGAGGTGGTGGTCGGGCTGGTCGGCCGGCTGGTGGCCGAGAAGGGCTACCGGGAGGTGTTCGAGGCCGTCCGGCGGCTGCGTGCCACCCACCCGGCGATGCGCGTGGTCGTCGTCGGTCCGGCCGACCCCGACAAGGCCGACGCCATCACCCAGGCCGAGCTCGACCGCGCCACCGAGGAGGGCGGGGTCGTCTTCCTCGGCATGCGCGAGGACGTGGAGCGGCTGTACCCGGCCTTCGATCTCTACGTGCTGGCCTCACACCGTGAGGGGTTCCCGCGGTCGGCGATGGAGGCCGCGGCGATGGGCCTGCCGATCGTGGCCACCGACATCCGCGGCTGCCGACAGGTGGTCGCGGACCAGCACACCGGCCTGCTCGTGCCGGTCCGTGACCCCGACGCGTTGTCGGCGGCGATCGGCCGGCTGGTCGACGACGCCCGGCTGCGAACGTCGATGGGCGCGGCCGCGCGGGCCAAGGCCGAGCGCGAGTTCGACGACCGCCGCCAGATCGAGATCACCCTCGAGGTCTACCGCCGGCTGCTCTCCGCTCGTCGATGACGGCCCGGGGGAGCGCGCGTCTACGGTGGAGGTGATGGCCGGATCCGGCCGGCCACCGACGACGGGGTCCGACCGATGAGCGCTGACACCGAGCTGACGATCCGGGAAGCCGTCGACGACGATCTGCCGCAGATCCTCGAGCTGCTGCAGTCCTCCCTGGGCTGGGTCCCCGACGAGCAGTACGCCGCCTTCTACCGCTGGAAGCACCACCAGAACCCCTTCGGGCGTTCGCCGGCGTGGATCGCCCTGGACGGCGAGCGCATCGTGGGCCTGCGGGTGTGGCTGCGGTGGCGGTTCCGACGCCAGGGACGCACCTGGTCAGCGGTGCGCGCGGTGGACACCGCGACCCACCCCGAGTACCAGGGCCGTGGGATCTTCCGCCGGCTCACCACCTCGTCGCTGGAGCAGCTCACCGCCGAGGGGGTGGCCCACGTGTTCAACACCCCCAACGAGCAGTCCCGGCCCGGCTACCTCAAGATGGGCTGGGAGCAGGTCGGCAAGCTGCCCGTCGGGGTGCGGTTCCGCTCTCCGGTCTCGGCCGCCTCGGCGGTCAGGGCCCGGGTGCCGGCTGACAAGTGGTCCCTGCCGAGCGACGCGGGGCAGCCGGCCGAGGAGGTCCTGGCCGATGCCGACCGCCTGGAGAGGCTGCTGGCCGTCCTCCCTGACGAGCGGATCCGCACCGACCTCGACGTGGACGTGCTGCGCTGGCGCTACGGGTTCGCGTCGCTGCACTACCGCGGGCTGGCCGAGCACGGGGGAGTGGTGTTGTTCCGGCTCCGCCGGCGTGGCCCCGCGACCGAGTGCGTCATCGGCCACCTGCTCGCACCCGACGACACGGTGGCACGCAAGCTCGTCGCCGGCGTCGCCAAGGCCAGCGGCGCCGACCAGGTGCTGCGCATCACCGACCATCCGATCGCCCGCGTCGGCGAGCTCCCCCTGCCCGGCGGCGGGCCGATCCTGACCTGGCGGGAGCTGGCCGAGTCGGGGATGCCCGCCCTCGACCAATGGGATCTGACGATGGGCGATGTCGAGCTGTTCTGATGGGGAGTAGCCTCCGCCCGATGTCGAACCCTGTGAGCGGCCACAATCCCCGGCGCGCGGTCAAGCGTGGCCTGGCCGCCGTGGCGGCCCCGACCCG
>PWEU01000410.1 GCA_003554005.1 Nitriliruptoraceae bacterium | reverse complement strand
TCGGTGCGCGACTACGACACCGCCCGCAAGGTGTTCCCCACCTCGGTGATCGCCGGGATGTTCAACTTCGAGGACCGCGAGTACTTCGAGGTGGAGACCGTCGAGGTGCGCCAGGCCCCCAACGTCTCCTTCGAGTAGTCGGGCGTGTCGGCTGGCAGCGTCTACGACCAGCTGCAGCGGGAGAACAAGCGCGCGAGCCGGTTCCTGCTGATCGGCTCGGTACTGATCGCGGCGGTGATGGTCTGGGTCGTCGCCGGGGCGATGGGTGTCCCCGTCCTCGACCCCGTCATCGGTGTGTCGGTCACCGCGGTTGGTACGGCGGTGGGGCTGCTGTTCGTCCTGGCGGCCGCCCGGTCGGGACCGAGCATCGCACTGCGGGCCGCCAAGGCCCGCGAGGTGCCCCGGGAGGAGGCACCCGAGCTCCACAACCTGTTCGACGAGGTGTGCGTCGCGGCCGGCATCATGGGTACCAAGCCGAAGCTCTACGTCGTCGACGACCCGGCCCCCAACGCCTTCGCGACGGGTCGGTCCCTGGAGGACAGCCACGTCGTCGTGACCACGGGGTTGATCGAGCGCCTGCCCCGGTACGAGCTGCGGGCGGTGCTGGCTCACGAGGTGGCGCACATCCTCAACGACGACATCCGCACGGTCACGCTCGCCGTGGCGACCGCGGGGCTGGTCGCACTCCTCGCCGATGTCATGGTCCGGTTCATGATCCTCGGAGGAGGTCGGCGAGGTGGACGCAGCAGCGGAGGCGGGGGCGGCGGTGGCGCCCAGGCGTTGTTCCTGCTGCTGGGGGTGTTCGCCATGATCCTGGCGCCCCTGGCCGCCCAGGTGATCCGGTTCGCGGTGTCCCGGCAGCGCGAGTACCTCGCCGACGCGACGGCTGCCGACCTGCTCCGTGATCCTCAGTCGATGGTCAACGCGCTGCGACGCATCGACAGCGATCACACGAACCTGCGCGAGTTCGAGGTGGCGACGGCCCACCTGTGGTTCGAGGAGCCCAACGACACCGACCCCGGCCACGGGCGGGCGGCCAAGATGGCCCGGCGCTTCGCCACCCATCCCTCGATCCGCGAGCGGGTCGAGCGGCTCGCCACGTTGAACGCCGGAACCGTGCGCACCGACGCGCCGTTGCCGCCGCCACCCCCGCCTGAGAGCCGCGGCTACCAGTAGCGCCGATCGTTGCCTCAAGCGTCGCCCCGTGTTGGTCGACGTTGGGGAGGGGCGGCGATGACCGCTCCCGGAGTGGCCGCCCCGGTCGAGGGTGGCCCGCTGCCGAAGGACGCTCCCGTCGCGCCTCTGGTGCTGCGGCTCGGCCCACGCTCCTGCGTCTGTGAGGTCGCACCCTGCGCCGCCGTCCCGTCCCCCGTCCCGTGATCGCCACCCTGGTGTCGGCGGTCCTGGTCGGTGCGGCCGTGGTCGCCCCCGCCGCAGCCCAGGACGCACCCGACGACCTCCCCGAGGACCTCGACGCCATCGAGGCCGAGCGCGAAGAGACCGAGGGTGCCCTCGAGCAGGTCGGCAGCTCCTTCGAGGCGGCGATGGCCAGGGTCGCCGACGCCGAGCGCCAGCTCCAGGCCATCGAGGCGCGGCTGTCCAACGCCTCGGCGGCACTCGATGCTGCCAGCGCCGAAGCGGCCGCGATCCGCGCCCGCGCCGGCGAGGCAGCGGCGCGCGCGGAGGAGACCTCGACGGCCGCCGCGCAGGCGCGTGAGGACGCGGAGCGGGCCGCCGCCGAAGTGGCTGCCGCCGAGCAGGAGCTGATCGACGCCCGGGAGGAGCTGGTCGTCACCGCCGCCGAGGAAGCCACGGCCATGCTGCAGCTGCAGGACCGGGCGATCGGCGCCTACAAGCACGGGACCGGGCAGCAGCAGCTCGAACTCGTCGGCGGGATGCTCGGCGCGGGGGACTGGCACGAGGTCGGCCTGGCCGTCAGCGTGCTGGGACGGGTGCTCGACGATGACCGCGAGCTCGTCCGCGACGCCGAGTCGGCCCGGGAGGCCGCGGGTCGGGCTCGCGCCCGGTCCGAGTTGGCCGAGATGATGGCGCAGGAACGCCTCGAGGATGCCCAGCTGACGGTGATCGCGGCGGCCGAGGCCGAGGCGTCCGCCGCCGAGGCCGCCGAGGTGGCACGGGCCGAGCTCGCCGACGCGGAGGCCGCGGAGGCCGCCCAGGCGCGGGCGCTGGCCACCGTCCGGCGCGAGCAGGAGCAGCGGCGCGCGGTGTTCGCCACGCTGGAGGAGGACGCTGCGACCGCCGAGGTGCGCCAGGTCCGACTCGAGCAGCGGCTCGCGGCCCTGGACACCGCCGCGCGGGAGGCGCGCCGTCCACCGCCGCCGCCTCCGCCACCGCCTCCGCCTCCGCCGCCGGCTCCACCGCTGGCCAACGATGACGACGGCGCCGACGACGACGGGAGCGGCAACGGCGCGAGCGGCAGCAACGGCAGCAGCGCCGCACCGCCCCCACCGCCACCGCCGCCTCCACCGGCGTCGGGTTGGGCGGGCCGGCTGCCGGCGGCCTGCCAGCCCTGGGCCGGCCCCATCACCACCGCGGCCGACGCCAACGGTCTCGATCCGCGGCTCCTCGCGGCCCTGGTGTGGAGCGAGTCGTGGTGCAACCCAGAGGCCGTCTCATGGGTCGGGGCGATCGGGCTCGCCCAGCTCATGCCCAGCACCGCCGAGTGGCTCGGGGTCGATCCCTGGGTGCCGGCGCAGAACCTCGACGGCGGCGCCCGCTACCTCTCCCAGCAGATCGACCGGTTCGGTTCGGTGGAGCTCGGGCTGGCGGCCTACAACGCCGGGCCGGGTGCGGTGAGCCGCTACGGCGGGATCCCGCCCTTCGCGGAGACGCAGAACTACGTGCCGACGGTGCTGGAGCGCTACGCCCACCTCGCTGGCTGAGCGTGCGTCCTGTGACCATCCGGCCGTCAGTCGACGGCCGCTGCCACCCTCCGCAGCGACGCCGACGGCCGTTGCCACCCTCCGCAGCGACGCCGACGGCCGTTGCCACCCTCCGCGGTCACGCAGGTGCCGTGCCACCGGGCTCAGGTGAGCCGAACGGGGATGCGGCGACCGCTGACCGGACCCGGAGGCCGCACGAGGTCCTGGCCCGCATCTCCAGCCGGATCATCATCTCGGCCCAGCCGAACCCGGCGAGGTCGCGGGAGCCTCGGTTGAAGCCGCCCCTCCATGATGACCATGATGACCGGGAGGGGGCGCCTGCCGCTTGCGGTGGCGATCGGAGGGCCTGCACCGACCGACCGTCACGCGGCGCGACGGTGCCCGTCAGTCCCGACGAGCGCCCGTGCTCGCGCTGATCACGGACGCGACGGGCCGTCGATGCATGCCTGACGTTGACACCCACCGGTACGCTAGCTAACAATCCGTTCCGCACAGGGTCGTGGCGGGATCCACGCAGGCTGGGTGAGCGTCGGGAGTGGCGAAACCCACGCAGGCTGGGTGAGCGTCGGGAGTGGCGAAACCCACGCAGGCTGCGCGAGTGTCGGGCGTGGCGGGAGGTCGAGGGAGCGCGTGCTGACCATCGAGGGTCTCGAGGTCGTCTACGAGGATGTCATCCTCGTGCTCAAGGGCGTCAGCCTCACCGTGCCCGACGGCGAGATCGTGACCCTGCTCGGCGCCAACGGGGCCGGCAAGACCCCCGTCCTGCGCGCCATCACCGGGCTGCTCGATGTCCACCGCGGCGCGATCCGCAAGGGGTCGATCAACCTCGACGGCAAGCCCATCCACCACCTCGATGCGCCGGGCACGGTCGCGGCCGGTATCGGTCAGGTGATGGAGGGACGCCGCATCTTCGTCGATTTCACCATCGACGAGAACCTGCGTATCGGTGCCCACACCGCCGACCGTGGCACGATCGAAGCCAACCTGGATCGCATCTACACGCTGTTCCCGATCCTCGCCCAGCGGCGCAAGCAGGTCGCCGGCTACCTGTCGGGTGGCGAGCAGCAGATGCTCGCCATCGGTCGCGCGCTCATGGCCGAGCCCAAGCTGCTGCTGCTCGACGAACCGAGCCTCGGCCTCGCACCGCTGATCGTCCAGCAGATCCGCGACCTCATCGTGGAGATCAACGAGCAGGGCACCTCGGTGCTGCTGGTCGAGCAGAACGCGAACATGGCGCTGTCGATCTCCCAGCACGGCTACATCCTGGAGACGGGCAAGGTCGTGATGGACAAGCCGGCGGCGGTGCTGCGCGACGACGAGGACGTGCGCGAGTTCTATCTCGGTCTGCGTGAGGAGGGCGCGGCATCCTTCCGCGATGTCAAGCACTACAAGCGTCGCAAGCGGTGGCTGTCTTGAGCCGACATCCCGCGGCGTGCGCACGCACGCTGCCCCACACCCACCGTCCGTCGAGCACAAGGACCCCGCCGTGGCCATGATCCGGACCCTGTCCGAGGCGCTGACCGGCACGAGCGTCGACCTCGCACCCGGTGCCAAGGTGCTCGAGGTCGCCGACCTCGAGCTCAGCTTCGGCGGTACCCAGGCGATCGACGGCGTCAGCTTCGATGTCGATCGTGGCGAACTGTTCGCGATCATCGGGCCCAACGGCGCCGGTAAGACCTCGATCTTCAACTGCCTGTCGGGCGTCTACCGGCCCCAGGCCGGCACCATCAGCTACCTCGGCGACGACCTGCTCGGGCACCGGCCGCACGCGGTCGCAGAGCGCGGCATCGCGCGGATGTTCCAGAACATCGAGCTGTTCGACAACCTCACGGTGCTCGACAACCTGATGCTCGGCCGGCACCTGCACCTCGACTACTCGACGTTCTCAGCCATCGTCTACCACGGTCGGGCCAAGCAGCGTGAGCTGACCAACCGGCGCATCGTCGAGGACATCATCGACTTCCTCGAGATCGAGGCGTTCCGCAAGTTCCCCGGCGGCATGCTGCCCTACGGCGTCAAGAAGCGCGTCGAGCTCGGCCGCGCGCTGGCCATGGAGCCCAAGCTGCTGCTGCTCGACGAACCCGTCGCGGGGATGAACGTGGAGGAGACCGAGGACATGGCCCGGTTCATCCTCGACATCCGGGCCGAGCTCGACCTCACCATGATCCTGGTCGAGCACGACATGGGGCTGGTGATGGACCTCGCCGATCGCATCCTGGCGGTCGACTTCGGACGGCCGCTGGCACTGGGAACCCCGCGCGAGGTCCAGGGCGACCCAGCGGTGATCGCGGCCTACCTCGGTGAGACCGACGAGGACGCGGCACCGCTCGATGCGGCTGCCGGCCCCGCCGCCGACCAGACCAGCCTGTAGGAGGCGAGCCGTGAGCACCGTGATGCAGCGCCCCGACGCGACCGCTGGCAGCGAGACGATCCGCACCCTGCCCACGCGCATCCGTGCGCGTGCCGCCACCGATCCCGACCGGGTCGCGATGCGCGAGAAGCGGTTCGGCCTGTGGCAGGACATCACCTGGAGCGAGTACTGGGACAAGGTCTCGACGGTCGCGCACGCGCTGGTGTCGCTGGGCGTGCAGCCCGGGGACCGCGTCGCGGTGCACTCCGAGAACCGACCCGCGTGGCTCTACAGCGACCTCGGCACCATCGCCGTGCGCGGCATCACCATGGGGCTGTACCCGACCAACCCGTCCGCGGAGGTCAGCTACCTGCTGCGTGACTCCGGGACCAAGGTGCTGATCGCCGAGGACCAGGAGCAGGTCGACAAGGCGCTCGAGGTCGAGCACGAGTGCCCCGACCTCGAATGGATCGTGTACCTCGAACCCCGCGGGGTGCGCGAGTACGACCACCCCAAGCTCATGGACTGGCCGACCTTCCTCGAACGCGGGCGTGCCCACCGCGAGCAGCATCCCGACCTGCTGGACCGGCTCGCCGCCGCCGCTGAACCCGACGACGTCGTCACCCTGATCTACACCTCGGGCACGACCGGTCCGCCCAAGGGCGCGATGCTCACCAACGGCAACGTGGAGTTCGCGACGCGCACCCTGATCACCGAGGGCGGCTTCTACGACCCGCCGGCCAGTGGTGACGACGTGATCCTGTCGTACCTACCGCTGTGTCACGTCGCCGAGCGGGCGGCGACCACCTGGACCAACGCCGAAGCCGGCGTGACCGTGCACTTCGCGGAGTCGATCGAGACGATCCAGGCCAACCTCAAGGAGGTCCAGCCCACCTTGTTCTTCGCCGTGCCGCGGATCTGGGAGAAGATCCACGCCGGGATCCACGTCAAGATGCACGCGGCGTCGCGGCTGAAGAAGCTCACCTACGGGTTCTGGATGAAGGTCGCCGAACGGATCGGTGACAAGCTCGTCGCCAACGGGGGGAACCACACGCTGACCACACGGATCCTGTACGGCCTGGGCCACCCGTTCCTCTACCGCGCGCTGCGCGACCGCATCGGGCTGCGCAAGGTGCGCGCCGCGTCCTCGGGTGCGGCGCCCAT
Organism: Nitriliruptoraceae bacterium; assembly: GCA_003554005.1. Lineage (GTDB taxonomy): Bacteria > Actinomycetota > Nitriliruptoria > Nitriliruptorales > Nitriliruptoraceae > T1Sed10-7. The sequence continues at coordinate 6,085 of PWEU01000410.1, read as the reverse complement.
CGCCCCGGAGGTGCTGAAGTTCTTCTTCGGCATCGGGGTCCCGATCTATGAGATCTACGGGATGACCGAGAACGCCGCGGTCGCCACGGTCAACCGCCCCGGGCGCGTCAAGCTCGGCACGGTCGGGGAACCCCACCCGTCGATCGAGCTGCGCATCGACGACGAGACCGGCGAGATCCTCACCCGTCACCCCGCCAACTTCGCCGGGTACTGGAACAAGCCCGACAAGACCATGGAGACGCTCGACACGGACGGTTGGCTGCACACCGGCGATGTCGGCGTGTGGGTCGACGGCACGCACGTCAAGATCGTCGACCGCATCAAGGACATCATCATCCCCGCCGGCGGCAAGAACATCTCTCCTTCGGAGATCGAGAACTCGCTCAAGACCTCGCCCTACATCAAGGAAGCGGTGGTCATCGGCGACCAGCGTCCCTACCTCACCGCCCTGATCGGCATCGAGCTCGACATGATCGGTGACTGGGCCCAGCGGCGGAACATCCCCTACACGACCTACCGGGACCTGACCACCAAGCCGGAGGTGCTCCAGCTGATCCAGAAGGCGATCAAGGACACCAACGAACGCTTCGCCCGGGTCGAGAACATCCGCAAGTTCCGCATGATGCCCAAGGAGCTCGACCACGAGGACGGCGAGATGACCGCCACCCAGAAGGTCAAGCGCTCCGCACTGAACGACATCTTCGGCGACCTCGTCGAGGACATGTACGCCAACCGCACCGAGCACGCCGGTGGTGACCTCGTCAGCGTGCACTCGGTAGAGGTGGCCGAGCCCGCCGAGGAGGGCGCCACGTGATCACCGCGACCGTGGGGAAGGAGGCGCCGTGGAAGCGCTGATCGAATCGATCATGCGTGGGCTCGGTCAGGGCAGCGTCTACGCGATGCTCGGCCTCGGCTTCGTGATCGTCTACAAGGGCACCGAGGTGGTGAACTTCGCCCAACCTGCCCTGATGATCCTCGGTGCGTTCCTCGTCTCCTGGTTCACCTTCGACGCCGGCGTGCCGTTCTTCGCGGCGCTGCCGCTGGCGATGCTCGCCGCCGCGCTGCTCGGCGCGGCGATCGAGCGCATCGCGCTGCGCCCGATGGTCGGCCAACCGGTGTTCTCCGCCGCGATGGTCACGGTGGGTGTGTTCTTCGCCTTGCTCACCGTGGCCACCCGGCTGATCGGCACCGACATCCGTCGTACCGGTGACCCGTGGGGGCTCGACGTGCTCCTGATCGGCGACGTCCGCTTGTTCCAGGTCGACATCGCCAAGCTGGTGATCGGCGTGCTCGCCTTCCTGGTCGTCGGGGCCTACTTCAAGTACTCCCGATCGGGGTTGGCGATCCGCGCGACCGCCTCCGACCAGGAGACCGCTCTGGCCCAGGGGGTGAAGGTCGGCCGCATGTTCGGGCTGTCGTGGGCGTTGGCCGGCGCGCTGGGCGCGCTCGCCGGGGCCTTCATCGGTGCCGGCGGGGTCGGGTTCGAACCCATCTCCGCGCTGGTGGCGCTCAAGGCGCTGCCCGCGATCATCCTCGGCGGACTCGACTCCATCAAGGGCGCGCTGATCGGCGGTCTGGTGATCGGCGTCATCGAGTCGCTGTCACGGACCTACCAACCCGGCATCGCCCCGTGGTTGGGTGCCAACTTCGATCAGGTGGTGCCCTACCTCGTGATGCTCATCGTGCTGATGATCCGTCCCTACGGGTTGTTCGGGACCCCGGAGATCGAACGCGTATGACCTCACGAACCGCCACCTCGACCCCGGCCTCGTCACCATCGACCCCGACCGTGCCACCGACCGGGAGCTCCGCCAAGACCAGCTCCAGGCTGCGCCGTGGGCGCCCGGAGCTGTACACCGATTACGCCGCCGACATGGCGATGTTCAACACGCCGGCCAAGCGGCTGTGGACCGGCCTGCTGCTCGTCGGGCTGTTGATCCTGCCGTTCTACCTCGACCGGTCGTGGACGTCGCTGTTCATCACGGTGTTCATCTTCGCGATCGGTGCCATCGGACTGAACCTGGTCAGCGGCTACGCCGGACAGGTCAGTCTCGGTCACGCGTTCTTCATCGGCCTCGGCGCGTTCACGGCCGCCTACTTCGGGGGTACGGACCCCAACTTCCTCGGGCTCGGGCTGGACATGGCGATCTGGCTGCCCATGGCGGGCATCGTGCCCGCGATCGTTGGCTGGGCCGTGGCGCCGCTGGCCTCGCGGGTCCGTGGGCTGTATCTCGCGATCGTCACCTTGGGTCTGCTGTTCGTCGGCGGGCACTTCTTCAACGAGTTCACGTCGTTGACCGGGGGGCCGAACCTGGGTCGCACCGCGGCCCCGCCGGTGCTGTTCGGTGTGGACTTCAGCTCGGCCGGCCCGCTGCTGGGTATCGAGATGACGGCACGGCAGCGGATCTACTTCCTGACCCTGGTGTTCGTGATCGTCGCGGCGGTGCTCGCCCGCAACCTCACCCGCTCCAAGGTGGGACGTGCGTTCGCCGCTGTGCGGGACCGTGACATCGCCGCCGAGGTGATGGGTGTGCCACTGGCGAGGACCAAGCAGTCCGCCTTCGCCATCTCCTCCTTCTACGCGGGGATCTGTGGCGGGCTGATCTCGCTGACCTCGGGTGGGCGGCTCGACCCGATCAACTTCGCCGGCGCCGAAGGGTTGTTCCTGTCGGTCACCTTCCTCGCCATGGTGCTGATCGGCGGGCCGGCGACGATCTCCGGCTCGCTGATGGGCGCGGCGTTCGTGGTGTTCCTGCCCCGCTTCGTAGAGACCGTCGCCCACTACGTCCCGGCGATCGGGAGCTCCGGGCTGTTCAGCGTGCAGCAGCTCGAGAACATCCTGTTCGGCGTGTTCATCGTCGCGTTCCTGATCCTCGAACCTCGTGGGCTGTTCGGGCTCTGGCTACGCGTGCGCAACTACTGGAAGGCCTACCCGTTCTCGTACTGACCGAGCATCTCGCGCGCGGCGGACGGGACGACCAACCCCACACACGACTGCGGCCTATGACTGCAGTAGGAGGAAGCAGCACGGCGCGCTACGGTTACGCCGTGGGAGGCCCTCGGCCGGTGTCACCGGTCGTTCACAGCAGGAGGAGGGAGCATCTATGCGCAAGATGACAGCATGGCGTCGCAGCGCCGCGTTGGTGTGCGCCGTTGCGGTGATCGCGGTGGCGTGCGGCGACGGCGATGACGAGGTGGACGAGCCAGACACAGCCGAGGAGCCGTCTGACGACGGTGAGGAGGACGCCGCCGACGAAGGCGAGGATGACGCTGCCGCACCGGCCGAGATCGCGACCGGCATCGGTGTCAGCGACGAGCCGTGCCCGGAGGGCGTCAACCCTGACAACGGCTGCATCTACCTCGGCCACATCTCGGACCTGACGGAAGGTCCGTTCTTCCCGTTGGCGGTCGAGATCCTGGCGGCGCAGGAGAACTTCTTCGAACGGGTGAACGAGGACGGTGGCATCGCTGGTTACGACGTGTCACTGGTCATCCGCGACAACAAGTACAACGGTCAGGAGCACGTCACCGTCTACGAGGAGATCGCCGACGACGTCCTGTCGCTGGCGATGTCGCTGGGTACGCCGCCGACGTTGGCTGCGCTCGACCTCATGGAGGAGGACGAGATGCTGGCGGTGCCGGCCTCCTGGTGGTCGGGTTGGGACCATGAGGAGAGCGACCGTGGGTTGGTCGTAGCCTCCGGCTACTCCTACTGCATCGAGTCGATGATCGGGCTCGACTGGTACGCCGGCGAGTTCGGCGATCCCGAGACCGTGCTGGCCGTCGGCTACCCCGGTGACTACGGCGGCGACAGCGCCGCAGGTTCCAGCGCGTGGGCAGAGGCCAACGGTGCGGAGTTCCTCGGCTTCACCCAGACCGCACCCAACGCGATCGCGGGTAACCAAGACGCCGTCGTTCAGGCGATCATGCAGGCGCAGCCCGACGTCGTGACGCTGGGCGTCGGCCCGTTGGAGACCGGTGAGATCGTCGCCAAGGCAGCTGCCTCCGGCTACGAGGGCTTCTTCATGGGCGCCGTGCCGCCCTGGAACCCCGCGCTGATGGGTGACGAGGGAGTGGCTGCCGCGATGACCGCGCTGTACCGCCACGTCTCCTACTCCGAGGTGTGGGGTGGCGACTCGCCGGGCCACGAAGCGATGCGTGCCTCGCTCGACGGCGAACTGCCGTCCAACGACGCGTACGTGCTCGGCTGGTTCCAGACCTCCCCGATGCTGGCGCTACTGGAAGCGGCTGCGGCCAACGGTGATCTGACCCGCGCCGGGCTGATCGAAGCCTTGGACGGGCTGGTCGTCGACTACGAGGGCGGCATGCCGACCAAGACCTTCACCGGTGATGGTGCGGCCGACGCGCAGCGCACCGGCGTGATCAACACGCCCGATCCGGAGGCTGATCTCGGTCTCTCGGCGATCGTGACGGACTTCCAGAGCCCGACCGCGGACGCGTTCGACTACACGTCGGCCTGCGCCGCTGCCTCCTGAGCCGAACCGCTCCGCACCATCCGATCGGGGGTGGCCCGCAACGACGGGCCGCCCCCGATCCGCGTCTGAGGGCGGGCGTGCTGTGTGGGGCCAGCGTGGTGGGGTGGGGTCGGCGCGCGAAAGTGGCGGCTGCGATGGCCACGGGGTGCGGACCCATCGGGATGCGTCGGGCAGGTGCCTGCTGGGGGTACCTGCTATGGGTGCCTGCTGGGGGTGCCTGCTGTGGGTGCCTGCTGGGGGTGCCTGCTGGGGGTGCCTGCTATGGGTGCCGGCGGAGCGCGCGCGGCGGCTTCCCCGCCGCCCGGCCACGGTCGTCCGTCGGTCAGGTCCCTGCGATCGGCGCCGCGTCGCGTGCACCCTGACGTCTACCGAGGGTCTCAGGGTCGGCTGCGGGGGGTCCCCGATGGTGCGTCCCCCGCTGCGGTGGGACCATCGACCTCGAGCGAGCACCTGAGGCGTCCGTCGGTCGCGGCTCACGCCCGGTGCGCCACGAGGAGGACCGTCATGACCTGCCCGACCTGCGGCGCGATCGCCGACACCAACGCCGTGACCTGCCAGCTGTGCGGGACCAACCTGTCCGCCCGGGGCGGCGCGCAGCCGGGGGGAGGCACACCTCCAGGCTCCGGCTCGGCTGGCCCTTCCGGCCCCGCCGGCCCTTCCGGCCCTTCTGGCCCTTCTGGCCCTTCTGGCCCTTCTGGCCCTTCTGGCCCTTCTGGCCCTTCTGGCCCCGGCGGTGCCGCCGGCGCAGGGCCCGTCCCGCCGCCCCCGGGTGGCTACAGCGCGCCGGGCGCCTGGCAGGCCCCGCGGCCCCATCCTTCCGGGCTGAGCTCGGAGCTGCGCGGCTGGGCGATCGGCGCCCACCTCGGTGGCTTGGTCGTTGGCATCAGCAGCGCGGCGGTGTTCGGGTTCGTCGGCCCGCTCCTGGTGTGGCTGTTCAAGCGCGACGAGCACGCCTTCACCGCCCACCACACCAAGGAAGCGCTGAACTTCCAGCTGACCGTGCTGCTGGTACTGGTCCTGTCGGTCGTGCTGGCGATCCCGATCGTGCTCTTGGGGGTGCTGACCCTGGGGATCGGGCTGATCCTGTTCGGTGCGCTGGCGGTCGTCGCGCTCGTTGCCTGGATCGTGCTGCCGATCATCGGTGCCGTGAAAGCCTCGAACGGCGAGGGGTACCGCTATCCGCTCACGATCCGCTTCATCACCTGAACGCTGCAGGGAGCGCAGTCCGGAACCCGCCCGCTTGGGCGGGTTCCTCCGTGGTGCGCCCGGCATGGGCGGCTGCTTCCGGGGCCGTCGGCTGGCTCCGACGTGCCGGCTGGCTCCGGCGTGCCGGCTGGGTGCGGCGTGGCCGGCTGGGTGCGGCGTGGCCGGCGGCTGGGATCGCAACGAGGTGGTCGGAAGATGGTCGTTCGGTTGCGATCCGTGGGCGGGATACGGGGTGCGGCGTGGCCGGCGGCTGGGATCGCAACGAGGTGGTCGGAAGATGGTCGTTCGGTTGCGATCCGAGGGCGGGATACGGGGTGCGGCGTGGCCGGCGGCTGGGATCGCAACGAGGTGGTCGGAAGATGGTCGCTCGGTTGCGATCCGAG
>PWEU01000157.1 GCA_003554005.1 Nitriliruptoraceae bacterium | reverse complement strand
TGCACTCGGCGACGGGCCCCGAGCGAGACGCCGGCCCACCGTGCTCATCGGTCGTGCCCTGCGCCGAGGGGATGCGCACCTCGAGGCTGGCGACCGCCGGCAGCGTCGTGGTGGTCGGCTCGGTGGAGCCGGTCAGGAGATCCGGACCACCGGTCGTCACCACGAGCACCAGACCGCCGATGCCCACCAGGAGGACACCGGCGACGCGGCGCCGCGGCTGGGCTCGCTGGCGCACGCTCGGCTCGGTCACACCCCCGCACCGGGCGCAGAACCGTGCGGACCCGGGCCACCGGCGCCCACAGTCGGCGCACACCGCCGACGAGCGGAGCGGCACCCTCCACGTGGCGCGAGGGGTCGGTGGCGGCGGCACTGGTGTTCCTCACCCGGGCGATGCGGCCCACGCTACCCAGCGGGGGATCCCCCACACCCCGCCGAGCAGTGGTGTCCGCGGCGTCGCCAGGGGGCGGACCGGCCCGTGGGGATGGAGCAGCCATCGCCGGGGAGCGCTCAACCGACGAGCCGCCGGCCGTGGGCGAAGACCATCCTGGGCGCTCGGAGGCCGTGGAGCTCGGCCATCGGATCCCCCTCCACCAGGATGAGATCCGCGATGACGCCGGGCTCCGGCGTGCTGGCGTCGCCGAACCCGTTCAGGGCCCGCCCACCGACCGTGGCGGCCTCCAAGACGTTGCGACGGTCCATCCCGGCACGCTCCAGCATCTCCAGCTCCCGATGCAACCGCGGGCCGATCGGGTTGAGATCGGCGCCGACGGCGATCCGGACGCCGGCCTCCCGACAGGCATGGAGCGCCGCGGCGTGCAGCGGCGCGGTCTCGACGGCACGTCTTGCGGCATGCTCGGGCCACCCCTCGGCCTCGATGAACTCCCGGTCGTGGGTGACCGACACGGTCGGCACGAGCCAGGTGCCGTTGGCCGCCATGGCCGCGGCGGCGCGCTCGTCCAGGGTGTAGCCATGCTCCACCGACCGGCCACCGAGCTCGGCGAACCGCACGGCGCCCTCCGAACCCCCGCAGTGTGCGGCGACGGGCAGCCCACGCAGCTGCGCCACCTCCATCAGGGTCCGCAGCTCCTCGTCGGTGAACTGGACACCGTCGACGGTCTCATGGGGGCTGTAGAGCCCGCCCGTGAGCATCAGCTTCATCCAGTGCGCGCCACGCTCGACCAGGATGCGGACCGCACGCGCAGCCTCGGCAGGCCCGTCCACGACGAGCTCCGAGTGCAACTGGGTGAAGACCCGCGGAGAGGCCGTGCCGTGCCCCGCCGTGGTGCGGATGCCGCGACCGGCACCCCGCACGCGTGGCCCAGCCGGGGTGCCCGCGGCGTAGGCCCTGGACCAGGCGAGGTCGATCTCGTCCGCCTCGCTCACGGCCCGGATGCCGGTGACGCCCATCCGGGCGGCTTCCTGGAGGTTCTCGCCCGCACGGATCGTCCGGTCCGGAGCTGCCTCGAAGTACCCGGTGGCATCGGGGTCGTACATGAGGCCGCCGGGGTGCGCGTGGCAGTCCCACAGCCCGAACAGGGCAGTCAGCCCCGAGACGTCGAGTTCCACAGCATCACTCGCGTGGTCGACGATGACGCCCTCGGCGAGGGTCAGGTCGCGCTGGCTCGTCTCTCCGGTCGTGACATCCAACCACCGCGCACCACGCAGGTGCCAGCGCTGAGACTGCTCCACGGTCGTACCTCCCGCGGCTCCGAACCGCTCCCGCACGGCCAGGTCACGCCGTGCGCGTCGTGACGAAGGGGCCGGAAACGAGACGTGCGAGCGATCGTTCGTCACGATCAACCGACTCTACGCCCGCTTCACGGCGCCAGGCAACCATCGCCGGAGGGCATCCCGGCGGGAAGACGCACCGCTAGAGTGCCCGCCCGGACGGCCCTCGCGCCGTCGAGCCCCTCGGGAGGCGTCGTGCTGGCAGCACCACTCGACGGCCGGGTCACGGTGATTGCCGGTGCCGGCAACGGGATGGGCAGGGCGGCCGCCCTGCTGTTCGGACAGGCGGGTGCCGAGGTGGCCCTGGTCGCGCGGACCAAGGCACGCCTGGAGGCGACCGCCGCCCAGATCGCCGACACCACCGGCCGCGCCCCCCTGGTGCTGGCGGCCGACCTAGTGGATCCTGAGGCCGCGGGGAGCGTCACCGAGGCGGTGCTGGCGCGGTGGGGTCGGCTCGATGCCGTTCTCGTCAATGCCGGCACCTCGGGGTACTTCGACCTCGACCTCCCTGCCACCCCACGTGAGGTGGAGGACGAGATGATCGACCTCAACCGGAGGACCGCCGTGAACACGGCGCGGGCGACCCTGCCGGCCCTGGGCGAGCGGTCGGGATCGCTGATCCTGGTCGCCGCCGCACCGAAGACGCTGCTGTGGCCCAACACGATGTACGCGGCCACCAAGTCCGCCGTGCTCGGCCTCACGACGGGGCTGGCACGCGAGTGGTGGCCACGGGTCCGGGTCAATTCGATCAGCCCGGGATCGATCCGACGCGTGCGCGTGGCCGGTCACATCGCGCCGATCGAGGGGCCGCTGGATCGCGGAGGCAGGATGGACGACGTCATGCACTTCGGCGGAGAGCCGGCCGACATCGCCCATGCGGCCCTGTTCCTTGCGGGGCCGGCATCGTCATGGATCACCGGCGTCGACCTGCCCGTCGACGGCGGCGCCCATCTGAGGTGGTGACCGATGATCGAACTGCACCTGGCGAACACACCCCGGCTCGCCCTGTACGCGAACGCGGTGGCCAACCTGGCGGACGGTGA
>PWEU01000419.1 GCA_003554005.1 Nitriliruptoraceae bacterium | reverse complement strand
CTGCGCTTCTCGGGACCCCCGGAACGCCCTCGTTGACGCACTCGACGAACTTCTCGCTCGCGTGCTCGGCGGACAGGGGGCGGTGCGGGTGACCCAATTCGAGCTCGACGACGTTGCGGAAGGTGCCACCCGCGGTCGTCACGGCCACGCTCTCGGGTCGGAACGCCTCGTCGAAGGTGGCAACGTCGTCGGTCGGTACGAGCTCGACCTTGTCGAGGACCCGACGGACGTCGGGGGACATGATCCGATCCTGGCTGAACTGGGCGATGCCGCCGGCCCCGTCGACCAGCGCGACGGCGACCCCGTACTCGACGCTGAACTTGGCTTCCAGCTCGGTCTCGGGCGAGGAGTAGCGCAGGATCTGCCGCGCTTCGGGGGTGGGGTCGATCTCAACGCGCACGATCTGATCGGGCTCGAGGTCCAGTGAGCGTCGCAGTTCGATCGCCGCCTCGATGCTGCGATGGCTTCCACGGCACGAGGCGTAGGGCTTGAGCCTCAGCCCCGGATCGGCCAGCACGTTCGAGGCCTCCCCGTCGCCGATCGCGCTCGACCCGCCGAGGGAGAGGAACCGATCCGCGCGCGCGGCAGCATCGTCGTCGTCCGACGCGCCGAAGAAGACCCTCGGGTAGCCGAGCTGGGAGTCGAGGACATCCGTGCCAGCGTCCAGGCCCACCCGGGCCAGCTCCACCGCACGCACGGCAGCCTCCGCCGCACGCCCCACCTGCAGCGCCTTCCCAGGCGAGCCGAAGGTGGCCTGCATCCCGCTCGCCCACGACCCCGCCAGGCCGATCGCCGCTCGAGTCCTCTCGAGGTCGAGCCCAGCGACCCGGGCGGCGCCGGCGGCGGCGCCGACCGTGCCCAGGATGGTGGTGCTGTGGAAGCCTCGCCCGTAGGCACCCCCGCCGCCACCGAACGCCGCTGCCAGGCGCATCATGCACTCCACGCCCGTCATGTAGCCCGTCAGCAGGTCGTCGCCGATGGCCCCGACGTCACTGGCCACCGCCCACACCGCCGGCAGCACGACCGCGCTCGGATGACCGATGAGCTCGCCCACGGCGCTGTCGTCGTAGTCCAGCACGTGCGCCGCCACGGCGTTGACGAAGGCCGCCGATGCTGCATCGACCCGCGTTCCACCGACCAGTTCCACGGCCGATCCGGCACGTCCCGGGGTCCCCCGCGCAGCGAGGACAGGAACCGGATGGCGCCTGCCTGCCAGGATCACCCCCCAGGTGTCGAGTACCGCCCGCCTGGCGGCAACCTGCGCGGGCGCGGTGAAGGACGAGAACTGGTTCGAGACCGACCACGCGGCGGCGGTCTCGAGCAGGTTGGTGGTCATGCTGGCTCCCGGGTCATCGAAGGTGGTCGGCTTCAGGCGCGTGCGAGCACCGTTGCCAGGTGGTCGGTGTCGCTGTCGACAGCGGCGGCCCGGACCGCCGTCGAGAGCTGATCGAGGTCGAAGCCGGGGTCGACATCGCGGAGCAGCCCGTCGCCCTTGCGGCGCAGCTGCTCCACCGACATCGGGACGTTCGGCGAGCCGAGGCTGTCGCGGACCGCCGCCGAACGTGTGGTGCCATCGACGAGCCGGACCTCGATCTCGCTCCCCCCACGCGTGGGGAAGTCACGCTCGAACTCCTCGTTGAGGTAGACCTCCACGCGATCGCCGTACGCCAGGATCTCGTCGTACTGCGGACCCTCGAGACGGTCGTAGACCGAGTAGTCCCAAGGCCCGGCGGTCAGCGTGGCTCCGACGACGAACGGCAGGCTGTACTGCGCAGACATCGCGGATACCGGGCGACGCTCCATGTGCTGGTCGATGGCCTTCTGCTGCACACCGATACGGATGCTCTCGACCGACTCCGGGGACACCTCCAGGTCGGCCAGGGCGATCGCCAGGGCGTCGACCGTGGCGTGCAACAGCCCGCAGCTCGCGTAGGGCTTGAAGATGAGTTCGTGGATGACGCGGGAACCCGCCGCCGAACCCTGCAGTGCGTCGAGTTCCGGCTCGGTGGCCGCGTAGAGGGCAAGGAAGCCGTAGCGCCCGGTGATGGCGTCGTAGGGCGCGCCGAGGCCGACGTCGGCCATCTGGGCGGCCTGGACCCCGTTGCGGGCGGCGAGCCCGGCGTGCAGGCGCTTGATGTCGGTGCCACGAGCGTCCTGGGAGAACTGCGTGGAGCCGCTACACGCGGACAGCGCGTGCCCCCAGCCGACCAGCAGCTCGTCGACGCCGTGCCCGAGGAGCTTACCGGCGGCCACGGAAGCGCCGAAGGGGCCGAGCAGCGCGGTGGGATGGAAGCCGTGACCCATCAACGGCGCTGCGACCGCCGCCCGCCCGAGGCGACCGATGGCCTCGTAGCCCGCGATGATCGCCGCGGCGAGCTCACCGGGGGCGAGCGCGGCGTCCCGTTCCTGCGCCACGGCCAGCGCCGCGGAGTTCACCACCGATCCCGGATGGCTCAGCGACATCGCATGCGTGTCATCGAGTTCGTAGCTGTGCGCCGCCGAACCGTTGAGGTGCGCGGCGACGTCCGCCGGCGCGCGGGCGGCACTGCCGACGATCTGCGCGGCGCCCGTAGCGGTCCTGCGCTCGGCCCACCGGTGCAGCTTCTGCACCCAGGGCAGCGCCGAGCCGCCGTAGGCCACGACCGAGTAGTCGTAGAGCAGGCGCTCCACCTGGGCGAGGTCCTCATCGGTCAGCGAGGCGGCGTCGATCGCCAAGAGTTCACGGGCGAACTGCTCGGAGGGACTGGTCATGATGCTGCTCCACGGTCATGCGTCG
>PWEU01000017.1 GCA_003554005.1 Nitriliruptoraceae bacterium | reverse complement strand
CTTCGACATCTGAGCCACGCCCGGACCCGACGAGGTCCGAGCGACGCTCCGCGCACCACCCTTGGGGCCGGCACCCGCGATCTGCGGGGCCGGCCCTGCGGTGTCCACCCGGGCCGGCGAGGTCCTGTGGGTCACGTGGCCGCCCAGCGTGCCCCCTCGCCCACGCTACGGTCCATCCCCATGGAGGAGACCGTTCCCGGGTTCGACGCACGTTGGCTGGCCTCGTGGGAGCTACGACGCCCCGATGTCAGCCCCCGGCATCGCGCCCGGGCCCTGCCGGACGCGCTGACCATTCGCTGCTCGCAGCGACCCCGACCACCACATGTGCAGGGTGACCGACAGGAGCGAGACCGTGCTGACCGATCTACCGCTCGCCGAGCTCGAGCGGTACCGACCCGACATCGCGGAACCCGCTGACTTCGCCGCCTTCTGGGCGGACCAGCTCACCCAGGCGCGCACCCACCACCTCGACGTGCGGACCGCCCAGGTCAGCACCCCGCTGCGGACCATCGAGGTGCACGACCTCCGGTTCGCCGGCTACGGCGGGACCCCGGTCGCCGCGTGGCTGCTGCTGCCCGCCCACCGGGAGGGCCCCGTGCCGGCCATCGTCGAGTTCGCGAGCTACGGCGGCGGGCGGGGTCTGCCCCACGACCGGCTGGTGTGGTCCGCCGCCGGCTACGCCCACCTGATCATGGACAGCCGCGGCCAGGGCTCGAGCTCGAACGAGGGCGTGACCGCCGACCCGCAGGACCTCGGGCACCCCGCGGGCCCGGGCTACCTCACCCGGGGCATCCTCGACCCGGCGACCGCCTACCTCACGCGGCTGTTCGTGGACGCCGCCCGGGCCATCGAGGTCGCCCGCGGGTTGGAGGTGGTCGATCCAGAGCGCATCGGGGTGGCCGGGGTCAGCCAGGGCGGCGGGCTCGCGCTGGCCGCGGCCCACCTGGCGGCGCCGGTGTCGGCGGTCATGGCCGCGGTCCCCTTCCTGGCCCACATCCGGCGGGCCGTCGACCTCACCGACGAGGAGCCCTACGCGGAGCTCACCAACTACTGCACGACCCACCCCGACCACGTCCCCCAGGTGTTCGCGACACTGGCGTACCACGACATCGTCAACCACACCCGTCGCCTACGCGCTCCGACCCTGATCACCGCCGGACTGGCCGACGCGATCTGCCCACCGTCGACGGTCTACGCCGCCGCCAACCATCATGGCGGGGAGGTGACCATGCTCGCCTACCCCTTCGACGGGCACGACGGTGGCGGCTCCCACCGGGTGCGCCAGGAGCTCGCCTTCGCCGCTACCCATCTGCGTCCCTGAGTCGGTCGGTCCGGGTCAGCCGCCCTCGCCGGAGCGGTCGCGGGTGGTCCAGCGCAGCCACCCACCGACGATGCCGACCAGCACGGCCCCGCCGCCCACGACGGGCCCGGCCAGCTGGTGCAGGCCGAGGAGGTGGTCCAGGGAGTAGACACCCGGGCCGGTCACCGCGACGGCGGCCGCGATGACGATCAGGTAGCCGTTGAGCTCCCATCCCTTGTTCACCGACCAGAACCCGGCGTCCGCGTTGTTCACCAGCGCGGCGGTGGTCATGGTGCCGGCCATCGCCGCCGCGGCCAGCGGCGTCAGCAGACCGGCTGCCAGGCCGAGCCCACCGGCGACCTCGCCTGCGCCGGCCATCACGGCGGCGCTGAGGCCGCTGCCGAAGCCCAGCGCCGCGAACCAGGCGGCCGTGCCGTCAAGCCCTCCGCCGCCGAACCACCCGAACAGCTTCTGGAAGCCGTGCAGGGCGAACGTCACCCCGACCAGCACCCGGAGCAGGAGCAGGCCAGCGTCGATCTCGGGACCGGTCAGGACGTCCATGTCAGTGGCTCCAGATCCGCGATGGTTAGGGTCTCGACGACCCGGTCGGCGTGCCCGAGCGCGGCGGCGGGGACGTGGCCCCGCAGCACGGCGATGGTGTGCATGCCGGCGGCGCGCGCGCTGGTGACACCGACCTCGGTGTCCTCGACGGCGCGGCAGTGACGCGCCGTCACCTGGAGCTTCGCGGCCGCCAGCAGGTACGGCTCGGGATGCGGCTTGTGCTGTTGCACGTCCTCGGCACCGACGATCGCCGTCACCAGGTCGGTCAGGTCCGCACGATCCAGCACCCGCTGCACGTGGGCCCGGGTGGACGAGGATGCGACCGCCACGGGGAGCCCGCCCGCCGCCACGGCGCGCAGCACCTCGATGGCGTCGTCGAACAGCCGCAGCTCGGAGCCGAAGCGCTCCAGGAACCTGGCCCGGAGCTGCTGCCGGAACACCGCGGGGTCCCCGAGCTGCGCGCGGGGGGCGAAGTGCGCGAAGGTCGCCGCGTAGGGCCGGCCGACCGTGGCGAGCCGGTCCATCGCGGTCGGCTCGTACCCGAGTCCACCCAGCACGTCCGCCCACGCCCGATCGGAGATCGGCTCGGTGTCGGCCAGGGTGCCGTCGCAGTCGAACACGACCGCTTCGCCCGGGACCGCCACCGTCACCCGATGTCCGTCGAACCGAGCCGAGCGGCACCGGGGTCCAGCGGACCGGGACCGGCGAGGTCGAGCACCACGTCGCTGACGACCTCCGGTGCCTCCTCGTGGACGAGGTGGCCCACCCCGGGGATGGCGACGAGCCTGGCATCGAGGTCGTGGGCGACCCGGCCGGCGAGGTGGAAGGGGGTGACCCGGTCCTCCTCGCCCCAGATGACCGCGGCCGGGACCCGCAGCCGGTGCGGCTCGCGCGGTGAGGTGAGGAAGCGGACCCGCCGGCGCACCTTCCTGATCCCCCAGTCCACCAGAGCCTTGCGCGACAACGTGCGGTAGTAGGCCAGCCAGGCGGCGGGATCGACGGTCACCGCGTCGGCGTAGCGATCCATCGCGGCCTCGTCGAAGGGGGTCTGCACCACGGCCGAGTAGCGGATCGCGGCCCTGGTCAGTGGCCGCCCAGCCAGCTTGAACGCCAGTTGAGGTGCCAGTGGCAGGTTGAACAGCGGCACGTGCCAGGACACGGTCAGATCGAGCTGGCGGAACGGGGAGGACGCGACGACCAGGGCCCCTACCCGGCCAGGATGCCGGAAGGCGGTGGCCAGCGCGATCGCGCCACCCCAGTCGTGGCCGACCAGCACCGCCTTGCGTGCATGGAGGTTGCGGATCAGCTGCGCGATCTCGTCGGCGAGGGTGGCCGGGTCGTAGCCGCTGTGGGGGGTGTCGGACCGACCGAAGCCCTTGAGGTCGGGACAGACGACGCGGTAGCCGGCCGCCGCCAGTCGCGGCGCGACGGCGGCCCAGCTGGACCCGTCCTGGGGCCACCCGTGGAGCAGCAGGACCAGGTCGTCCCTGGGTTCCTCCGAGGCGCCGTTGCCGACGCCTCCGGCGGCGCCGACGGGCTCCCTCCACTGGGGGGATCCGAGCGCACGGACGTAGAACCGGGTATCGCCCCCCCGTACGTAGCCCTCACGCCACACCGGCAACACCTCCTGCCCGGCCACAGCCTAGGACCTGCGCAGCCGCCAGCGTGCACCCAACGGCGCGTTGCCCACCTAGAGGCCGTAGAACTCCCGCTCGCAGACCGCCCGGACGTGACGAGCGTGCCGGCGACGGTCCTCCTCGAGCTCCTGCCAGCCACCTCGCCCGTAGCCCATCGCCCGCGCCAGGGTCTCGAGCTGGAGCTGCGAGGACGGCAGGACATCGACGTCACGGTGCCGACGCAGGTACATCCGGTTGCGCAGCTCGGACAGGAACCGGTACCCGTCCCGCAGCCAGTCGGCATCGCGGTGCTCGAGGAGACCGGCGTCCTGCAGCCGGTCGATCGCCCCCATGGTGCCCGGGGTCCTCAGGCCGGGATCGCTACCACCATGCTGCTGGAGCTTGAGCTGCGCGGTCCACTCGACGTCGGACAGGCCGCCGGGGCCGAGCTTGAGGTGCCGCTCGGGGGTGACCCGACGCGGGAGGCGCTCCTTCTCCAGCCGCGCCTTCATCCGCCGCATCGGCACCGCGACCTGGCCCGGGTCCGCGGGGTAGGCGTGCCGCTCGGCCGCGGCGACCAGCCGTCGCCCGAGGTCACGATCACCGGCGACGGGGCGGGCCCTGAGCAGCGACTGGTGCTCCCAGGGCTCGGCCCACCGCTCCCAGTAGGACAGGTAGGAGGCGAAGGACCGCGACAACGGCCCGCTGCGGCCCTCGGGACGCAGGTCCGCATCGACCTCGAAGGCGGTGCCCTCGGAGGTGATGGCCGACAGCGACCGCATCACGTTGCCGGCGATCTCCAGGGCCAGCCTGGTCGCCTCCTGCGGGTCGGCGCCCTCGGTCACCTCGTGCACGAACAGCACGTCGAGGTCGGAGACGTAGTGCAGCTCCTGCCCGCCGAGCTTGCCCATCCCGATGATCGCGATGCTGACGGGGAGCTCGTCGGGTCCCGACAGGTCGCGGGACCGGGCCTGGCGGCGCAGCTCGTCACGCAGCGCACCGGTCAGGCAGGCCTCCCCCAACGCCGTGAGCTCCTCACCCACACCACCGACGGTCGTGCCCCCCGACAGGTCCCGGAGCACGATCCTGAGCAGCTCGTGACGCTTGAACCGCCGCAGCGCCGCGGTGGTGTCCTGCCAGTGCAGCCGACCCACCGCGAGCTTCACCAGCTCGTCGCGGGTCCGCGGCTGGTCGCGCACCCGGCCGTCACGCAACCAGTCGACCCCCTGGGGTTGGCTGACCAGCAGCTCCCCGGCCACCGGGCTGGTCCCGAGCACCCGCCCGACCAGATCGGCCGAGTCGGGGTGGTCACGCAGGTAGGCGAGCAGCTCGCTGGAGTCACCCTGCGCCTCCACGAGCCGCCGGAACGCGGTCAGCCCCGCGTCGGGGTCGGGGGTGTCCTGGAGCACCAGCAGCACCGCGGGCAGGACCGCCCGCACGGTCCTGGCACGCCGTGAGACGCCCCCGGTCATCGAACCGATGTCGCGCAGCGCGGCGGCCGCATCCCGGAAGCCGATCGCGCGCAGGCGCTCGATCGCCGCCTCCTCCCCCATCGCGCTGATCTCTCCCGGCACGCTCACCCCGGCGGCGCGGGCGGGGACGCTGGCGTAGGTCTCCAGCAGGGGCCGGTAGAACAGCCGCGCGTGCAACGCCGAGACCTGGTGCTGGACCCGGGCCAGCTCGGCGAGGAAGGGTTCACGGGCGGTGGCGTCCCCCTCGGCCCGGTAGCCGAGGGTGCGCGCCAGCCACTCCTGCCGCTCGGGGTGGTCGGGGATCGTGTGGGTGCGACGCTCGTGGGCGAGCTGGAGCCGGTGCTCGACCGTGCGCAGCGTCCGGTAGGCGTCGGCGAAGGCGTCGGCGTCGTCCTCGTCGACGTAGCCGTTGGCGACGAGCGCCTCCAGGGTCGGCAGGGTGCCCGTCAGCCGCAACGAGCGGTCGCCCCGGCCGTGGACCAGCTGGAGCAGCTGCACGGTGAACTCGATGTCGCGGATCCCCCCGGGTCCCAGCTTCAGCTGCCGCTCCCCGTGACGCCGGACCTCCGGCTTGGCCTCGATCCTGCCCTTCATGCGCCGGATCTCCGCGATCACCTCGGGATCGAGGTGCTCGGGCCAGACGTAGGGGTCGGCGGCCCGGAGCAGCTCCTCACCGAGCTCGAGGTCCCCCGCAACGGGGCGGGCCTTCAGGAGCGCCTGGAACTCCCAGGTCTTGGCCCAGCGCTCCCAGTAGGCCTCGAAGGAGGCGACCCGACGAGACAGGGGCCCGGCACGCCCTTCGGGCCGGAGCGTGGGGTCGACGTCGTAGGCGCGCCCCATGGTGGTGGACGCGTTGAGCAGCTCCAGCAGGGTGGTCAGCACCTGCTTGGTCTCGCGGGCAGCCGCCTCCTCATCGGCATCGTCGGTCGGTTCGTGCACGAACACCACGTCCACGTCGGAGACGTAGTTCAGCTCCAGCCCGCCGAGCTTGCCCATCCCGATGACCGCGATCCGCGCCGCCGGCGTGTCCCCGGCCACCCGTCGGTGGACCGCCCTCAGGGTGCCGCTCAGGACACCTTCGGCCAGCCGGGCCAGCTCGGCGCCGACCTCGTCCAGCGTGGCCGCGCCGGTGAGGTCACGACCGGCCAGGTCGGCCGTGGCACGCCGGCGGATCGCCGAGATCCCCGCGGCCTGCTCGCCCGGATCCTCGCTGGCGGCGACCACCTCGGCGACGGCATCCGCCGTCGGACCGACCTCGACCTGGTCGAGGGTGCGCAGCGCGTCCACCGCGTCGCCGAACCGCCCCAGCAGATCGCCCAGCGGGCGGGAGGCCCCGGCGACGGCGACGACCCGTCCGAACCAGTCGGCGTCGGCACGCACGCGCTCGTACAGCGCGTGGTCGCAGCGGGCGAGCGCCGACACCGATGACAGGGCGTCATGGGGTGCGGCCGCCTCGGACAGCGCGTCCAGCAACCCCTGGTCAGGGCGACCATCCTGCAGTAACCCCGCGTCGGCGAGGAGCGGCAGCGCCTGCTCGGGCTCCAGCCCGGCACGGGCGAGCTGGCCCCGGAGGGCACGTTGATCGTCAGCCGCCACCTCGACGCCTACAGCAACGGGAGGTAACGCTCGAGCTCGAACGCCGTGACGTGCGCCGAGTACGCATCCCACTCCTGGCGCTTGTTGGCCAGGAAGTGGCCGAACAGGTGCTCACCGAGGGTGTCGGCGACCAACTCGGAGGACTCCATCAGCCCCAGCGCCTCACCGAGGCTGGCGGGGAGCCGCTCGATCCCCTCGGCCGCCCGCTCCACGTCGGTGAGCTCGAAGGCGTTGTCCTCGCTCTCGTCGGGCAGGACGTCCTCCTCCTCGATGCCCTTCAGCCCGGCCGCGAGCAACAGGGCGAAGGTGAGGTAGGGGTTGCAGGCGGGGTCGGGAGCCCGGTACTCGATGCGGCTGGAGGCGCCCTTGCGCGGCTTGTGTAGTGGCACGCGGATCAGGGCACTGCGGTTGGATTGCCCCCAGGTGGCGAACACCGGCGCCTCGCCAGAGGGCAGCGGCCCGTGGAGCCTGGCGGCCAGGCGCTTGTAGGAGTTCACCCACTGGTTGGTCACCGCCGTGATCTCCCGGGCGTGGCGGAGCAGGCCGGCGGTGAAGGAGCGGGCGATCGGCGACAGCAGGTAGCGATCCGCGGGGTCGTGGAAGGCGTTGGTGTCGCCCTCGAACAGCGACAGGTGCAGGTGCATGGCGCTGCCCCACTGCCCCTCCATGGGCTTGGGCATGAAGGAGGCGTAGATGCCCCGCTGCAGCGCGGTCTCCTTGACCACGAGCCGGAAGGTCATGATGTTGTCGGCCATGGTCAACGCGTCGGCGTAGCGCAGGTCGATCTCGTGCTGGGAGGGCGCTACCTCGTGGTGGGAGAACTCGACGCTGATCCCCATCCGCTCCAGGGTGTTGATGGTCTGGCGGCGGAAGTCCTGCTGCACGTCCAACGGGGTCATGTCGAAGTAGGACCCGTTGTCCAGCGGCGTCGGGTCGTCGGGACCGGCGAAGAGGAAGAACTCCATCTCCGGGTGGACGTAGAAGGTGAAGCCCATCTCGGCCGCCCGTTCGAGCTGCCGCTTCAGCACCATCCTCGGATCGGCGTTGAAGGCCTGGCCGTCGGGGGTGAGGATGTCGCAGAACATGCGCGCCACCCCCTGGGACTCGGGACGCCAGGGCAGGACCTGGAAGGTGGAGGCATCCGGCACCAGCACCATGTCGGCTTCCTGGACCCGTGCGAAGCCGTCGATCGCCGAGCCGTCGAAACCCATGCCCTCGCTGAAGGCGTTCTCCAGCTCCGCTGCGGTGATCGCCACGCTCTTGAGGAACCCCAGCACGTCGGTGAACCACAGCCGGATGAAGCGGACGTCCCGCTCCTCGACGGGGCGGAGCACGTACTCCTGCTGCTTGTCCATGAGTCTCATCCTCGCAGAACCCCCGGTCGGTGACGGTCAAGGAGCGTGGCCGTTCCCAGCACCGAGGTGGCGGTGCGGGCAGCGTAGTGCCCGACACCGCGACGGTAGGATCGGGCGCCGGTGGAACGAGGAGCAGCGGCGTGTGCGACACCGTCGTGGTGGTGGACCATGCCGGTGTGCGCTTCGCGAAGAACTCCGATCGCGACGCCAACGAGGCCCAGCTCCTCGAGTGGTGGCCGGCGGCGACCTACCCGCCTGGAAGCCAGGTGCGCTGTACGCACCTCACCGTGCCCCAGGCCCCGCGCACGCACGCGGTGCTGCTGTCGCGGCCCTTCTGGATGTGGGGCGCCGAGATGGGGACGAACGAGCACGGGGTGACCATCGGCAACGAGGCGGTGTTCACCACCGAAGCGCGCCCCGAGACCGGCCTGACGGGCATGGATCTGCTGCGCCTTGCCCTCGAGCGCGCGCGGGACGCCGAGGCGGCCGTGGACACCATCGTCACCCTGCTGGAGCGCCACGGGCAGGGTGGGCGGTGCGGCTGGGAGGATCCCAACTTCAGCTACGACTCCAGCTTCCTGGTCGCCGACCGCACCCGTGCGTACGTGCTGGAGACGGCCGGGAGTCGCTGGGCCGTCGAGGTGGTGCACGCCGGTGTGCGCAGCATCTCCAACGGGCTGACGATCCCCAGCTTCGCCGATGCGCACGCGGACCGCCTGCGTGGGCGGGTGACCGCCTGCGAGCTCCGCCGGGCACGCTCCGCCCAGGGAGCAGCCCGCGAGCAGGGCACCGGCGCCCTGCTCGCCACGCTCCGCGACCACGGGGCCGGGCGCAGCACGCCGCGCTACCGCCTGCACAACGGTGCGCTGTCCGCGCCCTGCGCACATCCCGGGGGGCTGCTCGCCTCCACACAGACGACCGCCTCGTGGGTGAGCGAGCTGACCGAGGCCGGCGATCGTCATCTGGCCACCGCCACGGCGGCGCCCTGTACCGCGGTGTTCCTGCCCATCACGGTCGACGATCCCCTCCCCCTGGGCCCGGAGCCCACCGCCGTGGCGGACCGCGAGAGTTGGTGGTGGCGCCACGAGGCGGTGCATCGGCGCGCCATCCGGGACCCCGCGCGCTGGTTGCCCCGTCTGGCTGCCGATCGCGCCCGCGTGGAGCGGGCGGTGTTGGATGGTGGGATGGACGGTCCGGAGGCCGTCGCTGCGGTGGCCTCGCTGCGGGAGCGCTGGCACGCCGCGCTCGCCGCCGAGCGGCCCACTGACACCCGGCCACCCCTGGTCCGCCGGTACTGGGCGGTCCGCAACCGGGCAGCCAAGGGCCAGGTGACCGGACGCCAACGCTGAGGTGGCCGCAACGCACCGGGCGCGGCAACGACGACGAGGGTGGGGGTCGCGGTCCTCGACGGACCTGCGACCCCCACCCTCACCTCACGCAGCCGTGACGATCAGCTACGCGCGAGCTCCGGGTACCCGGCGACACCGTGCTCGTGGACGTCGAGCCCCTCGATCTCCTCCTCCTCGGAGACCCGCAGCTGGCCCATGGCCTTCAGCGTTCCGAACAGGATCGCCGAGGCGACACCGACCCACGCGGCGACACCGACGATGCCGATGATCTGCGAGATCAGCAGGGCCGCGCCACCACCGAAGAACAGCCCACCGTCGGTGGCCGCGAGGCCGACCCACAGGGTGCCGAGGATCCCACAGGTGCCGTGGACGCTGATCGCGCCGACGGGGTCGTCGATCTTGAGCGAGTCGAACATCTTGACCGACAGCGCGACCAGCACACCCGCCAGCAGGCCGACCAGCACCGCCATGTTGAACGACACCGCATCGGCGCCGGCGGTGATGCCGACCAGACCGGCCAGGATGCCGTTGGCGGTCATGGCCACGTCCCACTTGCCGTTGGTCAGGCGGGTGTAGATGCCCGCAGCCGTGCCCCCGGCCCCGCCGGCCAGCGCGGTGGTGACGATCACGAAGCCGATCAGCTCGCCGTCGAGCTCCAGCACGGAGCCGCCGTTGAAGCCGAACCAGCCGAAGAACAGCAGCAGGGTGCCGAGCGCCCCCAGCGCGATGGAGGGACCGGGGATACCGCGCGCCTTGCCGGTCTTGGGGTCGAACTTGCCGATCCGGGGGCCGAGGAAGGCGGCACCGACCAGCGCGGCCACACCACCGGTCATGTGGACGATCGTGGAACCGGCGAAGTCCGCGAAGCCCAGCGCGTCCACCCAGCCGCCGCCCCAGGTCCAGGCACCGACGATCGGGTAGATCAGCCCGGTCATGACGACCGCAACGGCGACGTAGGCCCCGAACTTCATCCGCTCGGCGACCGCACCGGAGACGATCGTGGCCGCGGTGGCCGCGAACATCGCCTGGAAGGCGAAGTCGATCTCGAGCGTGGCGTCGGGATCGTAGGTGTCCCCGAGCAGGAAGAAGTTGTCCGTGCCGAACAGGCCCGCGACCTGCTCGCCGTACATCAGCCCCCAGCCGATGGCGTAGTAGACGAGGATCCCCAGCGAGATCGTCATCAGGTTCTTGCCGATGATGTTCGCGGTGTTCTTCGAGCGGGTGAAGCCCGCCTCGAGCATCGCGAACCCTGCGTGCATGATGAAGACGAGCACCGTCGCCACCATCAGATAGAGCACGATGGTCGCGAGCGCCAGGTCCTCAACGCTGATGCCGTCCTGCGCGTACGCAGGAGCACCGAGCATGACCACCAGCGCGGACGTGACCACCCCCAACTTCAACAGACGCTTCACCGTGTCCTCCAGGTCGACTCGTTGGTTCGGTGGCCTCGCGGGGTACCTTCGGCGCGGCACTGCGCACGAGACCCTGCCCGGTTCCACCGGTACGGTCGGGGACGCTATGGAGGGGGGATTTCTCCGCCGTTGATCTCGCGTTTCCACCGTGTTTCGTGTCCCGAGGAGCTCCCGCCCGTGACGATCAGGGTCGCATTGGCGCAGCTGCACGCCCAGGTCGGCGACATCGACGGCAACGTCGAACGCCTGCTGGCCGCATGGCAGGCCGCCGCCGACCAGGGCGTCGAACTGCTGGTCGCCACCGAGCTGACCATCACCGGCTACCCGCCCGAGGACCTGCTGCTGAAGCCGGAGTTCGTGGCTGCCAACCTCGCGGCCCTCGATCGCCTGGCTGCCGAGGGACCGCCCGGTTGCACCGCGGTGGTCGGCTACGTCGGGGCCGGCGAGGGCGACGCCACCGACACCACCCACTGGGACGTGGCCCTAGCGACCCGCGACCTCACCAACTCGGCGGCGGTGCTGCGGGACGGTGCGGTCGTCGCCACCTACGACAAACTGCGCCTACCGAACTACGGGGTGTTCGACGAGGCCCGCTACTTCACGCCCCGCGACCTGCCCTGCGTGGTGGAGGTCGCCGGGGTCCGCGTCGGGGTCACGGTCTGCGAGGACCTGTGGACCGAGGAGGGGCCCGTCCAGGCAGCGGCCCAGGCCGGCGCCCGGGTCATCGCCAACCTCAACGCCTCGCCCTACCACCGCGGCAAGCGTCACGACCGCAAGCGCTGGGCCCGCCACCACGCACGGCGCGCCGGGACCCCGGTGCTGTACTGCAACGTCGTCGGGGGCCAGGACGAGGTCGTCTTCGATGGCGACTCCTTCGTGGTCGACGCCGACGGCGAGGTGGTGGCTCGCGGCGCACAGTTCCGCGAGGACCTGGTCGTCGTCGACCTCGCGGTGGACCACGCCGACGCGCCGGATGCGCGGGACGCGGCGGTCGGACGCCCGGCGATCACCTGGCGACCGGCCGCGCGCCTGGATGAGCTCGGCGAGGTCTGGCACGCGCTGACCCGCGCCACCCGGGACTACTGCCACCGCAACGGCTTCCGCCAGGGCATCGTCGGACTGTCAGGGGGCATCGACTCGGCGGTGGTCGCGGCGCTGGCGGCCGACGCCCTGGGTGGCGAGCAGGTCCTGACCGTCGCGATGCCCTCGCCCTACTCCTCCTCCGGTTCGCTCACCGACGCCGCCGCCTGTGCCGAGGCACTCGGCACCGACCACCACGTGCTCGCGATCGGCGGACCGCTGGCGGCCGTGGGCGAGATGCTCGGTGACCTGGTGGTGACCGGCTTCGATCGCGAGGACAGACGACAGCCGGGTGTGGCCTACGAGAACCTGCAGTCGCGGCTGCGCGGGCTGACCCTGATGGCGTTGTCGAACGAGACCGGCGCCATCGTGCTGACGACGGGGAACAAGTCCGAGTACGCCGTCGGCTACGCCACCCTCTACGGCGACATGTCCGGTGGGTTCGCGCCGATCAAGGACATCCCCAAGCTGCTGGTCTACGAGCTGGCGCGCTGGCGCAACCGGACCGGTGAGGGGATCCCGGAGGCGACGATCACCAAGCCGCCCTCCGCTGAGCTGCGCCCAGGGCAGCGTGACCAGGATTCCCTGCCGGACTACGAGGTCCTGGACGAGCTGGTGACCGGCTACGTCGAGCTGGACCTCGGGGTCGCCGAGCTCGTCGAGCGGGGCCACGAGGAGGCGGTGGTCCGACGGGTGGTCCAACTGATCGACCGCGCCGAGTTCAAGCGCCGCCAGGCCGCGCCCGGCCCGAAGATCACGGCGCGGGCCTTCGGCCGTGACCGTCGGGTGCCGATCACCAGCGGCTGGCGGGGCTGAACCGACCTCAGCCGCG
>PWEU01000101.1 GCA_003554005.1 Nitriliruptoraceae bacterium | reverse complement strand
GTGCGTTCGTCGCTGTCCGAGCGTCGGGACCTGTGATCCCGGGCGGGATGACCTGACGACTGGCCGAGCTGGCCGCAGCGGCGCTCGCCGGGTGACGCGGCTGCGGGTTGGGGAATCTGGGCCCCGGTTCCCAGGGGTGGGGTTCCCCAACCCCGGGGTGGCGCGCGGCCTGGCGGTGGGTTGGGGAATCTGGGCCCCGGTCTCCGGGGGTGGGGTTCCCCAACCCCGGAGCGGCGCGTGGCCCGGGCGGGCGGGCGAGCGCGGCAGTGGCGCGTGTCGGGCGGGCAGGTGAGCGAGGTGGCGGGCCGCGACGGCGACCGCCGCGGCCCGGCGCCGTCAGGCCAGGCGGTCGCGCAGGCACGTGATGACCCGGTCTTGCTCGGCCGCAGTCAGCGACGAGCCCGACGGCAGGCACACCCCGTGCGCGAAGGCGGCCGCCGCCACCTCGCCGCCCACGGTGGGCAGCCCTTCGAACACCGGCTGGAGGTGCATCGGCTTCCACACCGGGCGGGCCTCGATGTCGGCGGCGTCCAGCGCCGCGATCAGCTCGTCGCGATCGGCGCCTGCCACCTCGGGGTCGACGGTCAGGCAGGTCAGCCACCACGACGGGTCGCTGTCGGCTGCCGCGGTCGGGAACGTCACGCCCGGGAGGTCCTGGAGCGCGACCCGGTACACCGCGTTGAGTTCGCGGCGACGGGCGACCTTGCCGTCCAGCCCCTCGAGCTGCCCGCGGCCGAGGGCGGCCAGCAGGTTCGACAGCCGGTAGTTGAAGCCGACCTCACGATGCTCGTAGTGCAGGACGGGCTCGCGGGCCTGGGTGGCGAGCTTGCCGACGTGGGCGGCGAGGTCGCCGTCATCGGTGACCAGCGCGCCACCACCGCTGGTCGTGATCGTCTTGTTGCCGTTGAACGAGCACGCCGCCATCACCCCGAAGGAGCCCGCCGGCCGGCCGGCCCGGGACGCGCCCAGCGCCTCGGCGGCGTCGGAGATCACCGGGATGTCGTAGTGGCCGGCGACCTCGGCCAGCCGGGCGTAGTCGGCGCAGTGGCCGTAGAGGTCGACGGGGATGATCGCGGCAGGCAGCCGGTGGTCGTCACGCGCCCGGGCGGCGAGGTGGTCGGCGACGAGCTCGGGGTCCAGCGTCCAGTCGCCCACCTCGACGTCCACGAACACCGGGCGGGCGCCGACGTAGGTGACCGCGTTGGCCGTGGCGGCGAAGGTCAGAGTCGGGACCAGGACGTCGTCGCCCGGGCCGACGCCCAGCACGTGGAGTGCGAGGTGCAGCGCGGCGGTCCCGCTGGACAGCGCCACCGCGTGGCCACGGCCGGTGGCGGCGGCCAGCTCCACCTCGAAGGCATCCAGGTCGGGGCCGACGGGCGCGATCCAGCCGGAGTCGAATGCGGCCAGCAACCGGTCCCGCTCACGGGGCCCGACGTCCGGCGGGGACAGGAGGATGCGACGTCCCACGGTTGCCTCGATCGGGTGGCCTGCGCTGCTGGCGAGCTGGTCTCAGGCGTAGACGCGGCGGTGCGCGCGGCGCCTGGATGCCACGACCAGAGCGAGACCGAACCACAACAGCAGCACGCCGGCCACCACCGTGCTCACCGTCTCCGCCCCGGTGCGTGGCAGCGCGCGGGCGGCTGGGGTGACCGGCGCCGCGCCATCGGCTGCGATCGCCGCGGCCAGGACCTGCAGTGTGGTCGCCGCTGTCCCCGAGCGGGCGCCGGACACCGTCACCGCGATGGCACTCCCTGCCACCCGGTCGGACACGTCGAAGGTGAAGGACGCGGCCCCGTCGTCGTCGGCCAACAGCGTCGTCTCGACCAGGGTCAGGGCACCGGAGGCCACCAGCACCGAGAGCACCTC
Source organism: Nitriliruptoraceae bacterium (assembly GCA_003554005.1). GTDB lineage: Bacteria > Actinomycetota > Nitriliruptoria > Nitriliruptorales > Nitriliruptoraceae > T1Sed10-7. Next base: position 922 of record PWEU01000101.1, on the reverse strand, counting down.
GCCAGCCTGCGCCCCGACCACCGTGCAGGTGACCGTCTGGCCGACCTGTGGGCTCTCCGGAAGGCACGTCACGGCGAAGTCCTCGCCCGGCGGGTACTGGGCGAAGGCGCCGCCGACGGGCAGCAGGAGCAGGGTGGCGACGGTCACGGCGAACAGCGTCATCAGCGGGCGGAACCCGCGGGGACGGTGGCGGTTCACTGTGGGCTCCTGCGGCCGAGGCCACCAGGAGGCGACTGCACTTCACCACTCACATCGGCCCCCCGGTCGGCTGGGGATCGTAGTCGATGCCCCGGGTATCGGCACGCACCACCAACCACTTCAGTCACATCCCACTCACCCCGCGTCGGAGCCGAGACCCACCAGCGGGACCAGGATGCCCGCGATGACCAGCAGCGGGATCCACAGCGGTGGCAGGAACCCGGCCCTCTCCGCCCGGATCGTGCCGTACGCACCCAGGCCCCACGCGGCGAACCCGGTCAGCACCAGCCGCAACGGTGCGCCCGCCCAGGCGCTCAGCCCGATCGGGACCCAGCCGACGCGGGCCAGCAGGAGAAGCAGGGGAAGCTGCTGTCCACGGGAGGGCGACATCAGCCCTCGCAGAACCGCCGCAGGCCGTCCAGGGCGCCCGACGCAGCGTCGGTGACGACCTTGCGTTGCACGAGCTTCGGCAGCGGCAGCGTCGTGGCGATGGTGAGCGTCAGGGTGGCCGTGGTGGCGTCGCCATCGGTGTCGAGCAGCAGGCTGCCCACCTGCGAGCGCTGGGCCATGCTGGTGCCGGCGAGCTCCCACGAGAGCCCGCCGTCGGGGTGGGTGTAGACCAGCTCGAACTCGTCCTTGGCGACCTTGACATCGTTGACGATGCGTGAGCGCAGGGTGCGGCCGTCCCCATCGGTCTCCAGCACCTCGGAGGTCACCATGCCGG
>PWEU01000004.1 GCA_003554005.1 Nitriliruptoraceae bacterium | reverse complement strand
CTCGAACCGATCCAGGGCGAGGGTGGGGACCGCCACCTCTCGGCGCGGTTCCTGCGGGAGCTGCAGGCCATCACCCACGACCACGACGCGCTGTTCATCCTCGACGAGGTCCAGACCGGCGTCGGCATGACCGGCACCGCCTGGGCCTACCAGCAACTCGACCTCGCGCCCGACGTCGTCGCCTTCGGCAAGAAGACCCACGTCTGCGGGATCATGGCCGGCGGCCGCCTCGACGAGGTCGAGGGCCACGTGTTCGCCACCTCGTCGCGGATCAACTCGACCTTCGGCGGGGGACTGGTCGACATGGTCCGGGCCACGCTGATGCTGGAGGTCATCGAAGCCGAGCACCTCATCCCGCGGGCCGCCGCCCTCGGCGAGGTGCTCCGCGGTGGCCTGGAGGCGCTCGCCGAGCGGCACCCGGCGGTCACAGGTGCCCGCGGTCGGGGCCTGTTCTGCGCGATCGACCTACCCGACACCGCCACGCGGGACGAGGTGACCCGCCGCCTGTTCACCGACGAGCACGCCTTCGTGCTGGGGTGTGGGCTGCGCAGCATCCGCTTCCGGCCACCGCTGACCATCTCGGCCGACGAACTGCTCGACGCTGTGGAGCGGATCGAGCGCGTCGTCGACCACGTCACCGGCTGACCGGCCCCGGCCCCGTCGACCTGCCGAACCGCCGCCGCCCGACCCGCCGCCCGACAGGAGCACCCCATGGCGAGCCACGACCCCGTCCCCACCCTGACCTCGCTGCTCGACGGCCAGCCCACGGCGGCCGACGGTGCGCCCGCCAGCCTGGTCGACCCCGCCCACCTCGACGTCGAGGTGGCACGGGTCCACCTCGGCGACGCCGACACCTTCACCCGCGCGTGCGAGCTCGCCAGCGCCGCGCAGCCCGGCTGGGCCGCGACGCCTGCACCGATCCGCGGGGTGGCGATCCACGGCCTGGCGCGGATCCTCGAGGCGAACAAGCAGGCCCTGGCCCGCATCGTCACCCGGGAGATCGGCAAGCCCTACACGGAGGCGCTGGGGGAGGTGCAGGAGGCGATCGACACCTGCATCTTCTTCGCCTCCGAGGGGCGGCGGCTGTACGGCATGACGGTGCCGAGTGAGATGCCGGACAAGCAGCTGTTCACCTACCGCAAGCCGGTGGGGACCATGGCGGTGATCACCGCCGGCAACTTCCCCGTCGCCGTGCCCTCCTGGTACCTCGTGCCGGCGCTGCTCGCGGGCAACGCCGTGGTCTGGAAGCCGGCGGAGTACGCCCCGCACTCGGCGACGGCCTTCGTCCGGTGCATCCAGGCGGCCGGGATCCCCGTCGGAGCCTTGCAGCTGGTGTTGGCCGACGGCCCCGCCACCTCCACCGGGCTGGAGCGGTCGCTGGCGGCCGGCACGGTGGACAAGGTCGGGTTCACCGGATCGTCCCAGGTGGGGCGGCAGATCGGTGCGTTGTGCGGCGAGCACCTGGTCTCGCCGATCCTGGAGCTCGGGGGCAAGAACCCCCTGGTCGTCATGCCCGACGCGCAACTGGACCTCGCGGTGGAGGGCGCCCTGTTCTCCGGCTTCGGCACCGCGGGCCAGCGGTGCACCTCGCTGGGGATCACGGTGGTCCACGCCTCGGTGCACGAGGAGTTCCTGGCGAGGTTCACCGCGGCGGTCGAGGCCGCCCGGATCGGCGACCCCTTCGAGGACGTGCTCTACGGCCCGATGATCAGCGAGCGGTTCGACGCGAACTTCGCGTCCTGGCTCGAGCACATCCAGCCCCACCACCGCGTGTCGGGTTCGTCGGCGATCGGCCGGATCTCGTCCTCCTCGCCCCGGGAGGGGTTCGTGGGTGATCCCGACGCCGGGATCTTCCAGCACCCCGTCATCGTGGATGGCGTGACATCGGATGACATGCTCTACAAGGAGGAGACGTTCGGGCCGATCGCGCCGATCGCCACCTTCGAGTCCTTCGACGAGGCGCTGGCGCTGGCCAACGGCCACGGGTACGGGCTGTCAGCCGCGATTTACACCACCCGCCCGGAGCACGCCTTCCGCTTCCGCGAGGGGGTGACCGCCGGCATGGTCAGCATCAACAACTCCACCTCGGGGGCCGAGGCCCACCTGCCCTTCGGCGGCAACGGGCGTTCCGGGACCGGGGCGCGGCAGTCGGGGGTGTGGGTGCTCGACCAGGTCACCACCTGGCAGTCCATGAACTGGGACCTCTCGGGCCGGCTCCAGAAGGCCCAGATGGACATCGACGAGCCCGAGGCTGACACCGACTTCCGCCTCTGACCGCCGCGGCCCCCCGCCCCGCCGCGCACATCCGCCGCCCATCACCCGCCCCGCCGTGCATCACCCGCCGCGCCGCGGGGTTGGGGAACCTCACCACCGCAAACCGGGGCCACGTTTCCCCAACCCACCGCGCACACCCGCCGCCCATCACCCGCCCCGCCGTGCACACCCGCCCCGCCGCGGGGTTGGGGAACCTGGGCCCCGGCAACCGGGGCCACGTTTCCCCAACCCGCCGCGCACGTCCGCCCCGCCGCGCACGTCCGCCCCGCCGCGCGGTTGGGGAACCTCACCACCGGAAACCGGGGCCACGTTTCCCCAACCCGCCGCGCACATCCCCCGCGCCGCGCGGTTGGGGAACCTGACCGCCGGAAACCGGGGCCGGGTTTCCCCAACCCGCAATGGATGCGTGCCACGACGCGGCGCGCCCCCACTCAGGCGTGCTCACGCCCCGCTCCCAGCCACGACGCGGGGTTGGGGAACCTGGGCCCCGACAACCGGGGCCGCGTTTCCCCAACCCG
>PWEU01000083.1 GCA_003554005.1 Nitriliruptoraceae bacterium | reverse complement strand
TCGATCCCGCCCCTGACCACCATCGAATTCGGGCTCCTAGATCCCTCTGGGAGCACGAATTCTGCGTTTTCGGTTGATGTGCGAATCGGTCCTCACTGGCGCCGCCATCCAGATCCATCCAACCGCCGATGCCTTCAGCGACCGCCAGTTCTCCCAGTTGTCGACAGTTCTCTCAGTTCGCGTGAGAGCACGCGATTCCGCATCGCGATGTCCCACAGCGAGGTAGCCCGGCCTCGGAGGGATACCACCTAGCGACCACGGCGACGTTCGCCATCCTGCAGCGAGAGCGTCAGCTCACGCCGCCATCGCGCGACCCACCCTCGGAGTTCGCCCGCGCTCTGGGGATCGGGAAAGTCCGCGTCGCGTAGCCGATCGATCGCCCCCAACATCTCGATGAAGCGATGCCGATCGAATCCGCGGTCCTTCGTCGCAGCGAGTTCCAGTAACCGTTCGGTGGAGTAGCGATCTGCCAAGGCGGCGACGTCGTGGAAGTCCCGACCTTCTGCACGGCCGTACAGAGCAAGCATCTTGTCAGCTGCGAGCTCGTCGGGGTGCAGGACGGGCCCCAGCCGGCTCGTTTGGGCTGGGAGCAGCCGCGCGTCGTAGGCAAGGTCCACCTCGATGACCTGCTGGGTCTCGTCAGTGACCTCGAGCCGCACGAAGCCTGGTGCGTCACGGCGTCTGGCCACTCGAAGCCCATCGCGTCGCAGTGCCGCTTCCAGGGCAGGCAGTAGCGCGGCGACCGCGTCGCTAGCGGTCGCGAAGTAGTCCAGGTCGCGGGTGCTGCGCTCAACCATGCCGTGCAGGATCAAGGCCGCGCCGCCAGCGAGCACGAAGTCGTCGGCATCGGCGAGTCCGGCCACGATCCCTGCGACCCGCTGTTGCAGCTCGCTCAGCATCGGCAAGGTCAGCTGGTCCGCAGGCCGAGCAACCGCTCCCAGGCCGCGCGGATCGGCTCGGGGAGGACGAGCGTGTCGAACACATCTGCAAGATCACGAGGATCGACATAGCGCCGGAGATCTTCGAGGTCTCCCTCGCGCAGCACCAGCTCGTACACGCGGCGTCGATCGACCGGGTCCGTGAGATCGAACTCCCGCCTCGTGGACCAGTCGAGATGCGTGGGGAGCTGCACGCGGCCACTGACGGTCGGCCCGTCGAGCTCCTCCAAGCGCTCGGGGAGAACGAAGGGGCGATCCCGCGCGGTAGGGGCACTCACAGCCGACCTCTCGACCACCGACATGCAACGAGCAGGGTACGGGAAACCACGAACCGACGAGGGGTAGCGTCCGGCGCCAGCGCTCAGTCGACCTCATGCTGGACGCCATGACGGGCTCGGACACCACCGGGATCTCGACCGAATGGCCGTATCCGGGCCGAGATCAGCTGGCCGGGATACCAAAGAGCGCGGCAGGGTCGGTGTTGGCCCCACAGATGATGACCCCGACTCGTTCGTCGCGGTGTGGTGTGTACGTGCCAGAGGTCAAGGCTGCGAACGCGACCGAACCCCCCGGCTCGGCGACGATCCGGGCCGCATCCCACAGGCGTTGCTGCGCCGTGACTGCGTCGGCGTCGCTGACCACCACGCTCTCATCGACCCAACGTTGAGCCACATCCCACCCGATCTCACCGATGATCGGTGCGCCCAAGGCGGACACGGCGATCCCGACAGGGTCCATCTCCACCCGCTCCCTCGCCCCCATCGCCTGTTGCAGGCAGGAGGTCCCCTCCGTTTCGACCCCCACGATCCGGACCCGATCGGAGAACCAGGTCGCGACACCGCCGATCAGGCCCCCGCCCCCGACGGCGACGAGCACCGTATCGAGGTCCGGGCATTGCTCATCGAGTTCGAGACCGCAGGTTCCCGCCCCCGCGACGACCTCGACCTGGTCGTAGGGGTGCGCGAACAGGGCACCGGAATCTGCAAGGTGGTGGTCGACCGCGACGAACAGGTCCCGCATCGGCCCGGGGACGACCTCGACGTTGGCGCCGAGTGCCCGCATGCCGTCGACCTTGACCTTCGCAGCCGACGCAGGCACGAACACGGTGATCCGGTGCTGCAGTTCGTGGGCGGCGTACGCCATCGCCAACCCGAAGTTGCCCCCTGACAGGGCCACGGCGCCTGCATCGGGCACCTGCGCACCGAGCAGCAGCGCGAAGGCGTTGCGGGCCTTGAACGACCCCGTCACCTGGAGACACTCCAGCTTGAGCGACACCGGGACCCCGATACCAGCGGCGCCGCGCTCGAGACGCAGCACCGGTGTCCGCCGGACATGGTCGCGGATGTGGTCGGCGGCTCTTGCGACATCACGATCTGACACGAGTGGACCGGTCGACGCTCCCTCAACCGACATGACGAACCTCGTGTCTCTCAAGTTCGGCCAGTCTCACCGCAACGTCCTCGCTGCGCAACGCTCGGCACGAGGTGGCGTCGTCTTCCGCCGCTCGCCACGCCGGACACCACCTTCGAGGTGCCGCTCGTCGTGGCCGTCAGCCTGGCGGAGCGAGGCCGTGGATGAGGTGCTAACGACCAGCCAGGCAGCCGTGCTGCTCGGCGTGTCCCGCCCGACCCTGGTCGCCTGGCTCGAAGCCGGCCGCATCCCGTTCCAACGGCGAGGCACACACCGGCGCGTGGCCCGGTCCGACGTCCTCGCCTACCTGGACCAGCTCCCGTAGCCGGACAGCAAACAGCAGCGGCGCTCGCCGATCACGACAGCTTCTATCGCGCTGCCGTCGTCGCGAGCGGCACGACCAAGCAGGCCACCGCGCACACTGACCGATCAGCTCCCGGACCGTGCG
>PWEU01000331.1 GCA_003554005.1 Nitriliruptoraceae bacterium | reverse complement strand
GAGCTCGTGCGTCGGGCTGGCAACGCCGAGGTACCTCCCCACCTGCGCGACGCCCACTACCGCGGGGCCAGACAGCTCGGGCACGGCGCCGGGTACGACTATCCTCACGACGACCCGAGCGGGTTCGCCGCCGGACAGCGCTACCTGCCGGAGGCGTTGGCCGGCACGGTGCTGTACCAACCGAGCCGGCACGGCCACGAGGGACCGGTCTCCGAGCACCTCGCCAGCCTGCGGGAGCAGGCCCGTCGAGCCGGCCGGGACCGGCGGCCATCAAGCCCGACCGACCCGACCGGCCAGACCGGCCCGACCGGCCGGACCAGCCCGACCACCTCGGGAACCACGACCACCGACACCGACCGTCCGGAGCGCACGTGACCGTCAGGGACTGGGCCATCGTCTTCGCTGTCGTCTTCTGGGGGGTCCTGGTCGTCATGGCCTCCTACGCCCTGCTCAAGGTCGTCGGGCTCCTCGAGGAGGCGACGCGCGACCTGCGGGAGACCACCGACCGCCTGCTGCCGACCCTGGAGCAGGTCACCGAGACCGCCACCGGGGTGAACGTGGAGCTGGCCCGCGTCGACACGATCGTCGCGGGCGTGCAGTCGGTCACCACGACCACCGACCAGCTCGTGGGGGTCGTCCACGCCGCGGTCTCCAACCCCTTGATCAAGGCGGCGGCCTTCGCCGCCGGGACGGCCCGGGCGAGTCGCAAGATGGCCCGGTAGCGCACCCGGTGTCCCGGCGTGGTCCACTGGCACATCACCGAGGCATCTGCCCGTCGGTAGGAACCACCTTCCTCACACCCCACACAGGATCCTGACGTGAAGCGCGCGTTCACCCTGGCACTCGGCCTCGGCGCCGGTGTCGTCGGCGGCATCTACATCATGCGGCGGCTCGATGACGCCCAGCGGGCCGTCCAGCCGAGCAACCTGGCCGGCAACGCCGGCCGGGCCGCCGCCGGCTTCACCGCACGGCTGCGGGAGGCCGTCGCCGAGGGCCGGCTCGCCGCCGCCGAACGGGAGGCGGAGCTGCGGGGACAGTTCGACGTGCCGAACCTGCGGAGCACCCTCGGCGCCTGAGGCGCCCCGCTGGCGCCCCGCTGGCGCCTCGCTGGCGCCTCGCTGGCGCCTTGCGAACGCCCCCTCGACGACCCTCCCCGCCACCGCACCGACGTCCCGACGACCGCAACCATGGACCCGGGCGGACCGCACCCTCCGTGAGCAGCCCAAGGACCCGATGTGGACTCCCTGACGATCCGAGAGACCTTCCTCGACTTCTACGAGCAGCGTGGCGCGCGCCGCTACGACAGCGCGCCGCTGATCCCCAACGATCCGTCGCTGCTGCTCACGATCGCCGGCATGGTGCCCTTCAAGTCCTACTTCCTCGGCGACGCCACCCCGCCGTCCAAGCGGGCGGTCAGCTACCAGAAGTGCGTCCGGACCAACGACATCGAGAACGTCGGCCGGACCACCCGTCACCTGTCCTTCTTCGAGATGCTGGGCAACTTCTCCTTCGGTGACTACTTCAAGCGCGAGGCGATCCGGTGGAGTTACCAGGTGTCGGTGGAGGACTACGGCCTGGACCCGGAGCGGCTCTGGGTCACCATCTACGAGGATGATGACGACTCCGAGCGGTACTGGCTGGAGGAGACCGACATCCCGCTGGAGCGCATCCAGCGCGTCGGCATCCCCGACGGCGCCACCCGCAAGGACGCCTCGGACAACTTCTGGTCCACCGGTGGCCCGGGACCCTGCGGACCGTGCTCGGAGCTGAACTACGACCGCGGGCCGGAGTGGGGCGAGGAGGGTGGCCCCACCGTCAACGGTGAGCGCTACCTCGAGTACTACAACCTGGTGTTCATGCAGTACGTCCAGGACACCGACGGTCACGTCGTCGGTGAGCTGCCGGCCCCGAGCGTGGACACCGGCCTCGGGCTCGAGCGCATGGCGGTGCTGCTCCAGGACGTGGACAACGTCTTCGAGACCGACCTGTTCGCCCCGCTGCTCGCCCGGGCGGAGGCGCTGACCGGGGCGCGGTACGGCCAGGGCCCCGAGGAGACCGACGTCTCCCTGCGGGTCATCGCCGAGCACGCCCGCACCTCGGCCTTCCTGATCGGTGACGGCGTGCTGCCGTCGAAGGAGGGCCGCGGGTACGTGCTCCGCCGGCTGCTGCGCCGAGCCGTGCGCCACGGGCACCTGCTGGGCGTGGACGTCGGTGGTGGGCAACCGCTGCTCGTGCCCATGGTCGAGGCCGTCATCGAGCAGATGGGTGCCGGCTACCCCGACCTCATCGCCCAGCGGGACCTCATCACCCGGGTCGCTCGCGCCGAGGAGACCGACTTCGGGGCCAGGATCCGCCAGGGCCTCGAGCGGGTCGACACCGCGATCGAGAGCCTCGGCAGCGGGCAGGAGCGGACGTTCCCCGGTGAGGTCGCCTTCGAACTGCACGACACCTTCGGGTTCCCGATCGACCTCACCGAGGAGATCGCCGGGGACGCCGGGTTGGCCCTGGACCGCGAACGGTTCGAGGCCCTGATGGACGAGCAGCGCGCCCGGGCCCGCGCGGCCGCGAAGAAGGGTGACGGCGGGGTGAGCCTCGACCTCTACCGCAGTGCCGCCAGCACCGTCGGCGCCACGGAGTTCGTGGGCTACAGCGCGCTCGAGGCCGAGTCCGAACTCGGAGCGATCATCACCCCCGGTGGGCTGCTGAGCGGCGCCAGCGAGGGCGACGAGGTCGAGATCGTCCTGCCCCGCACGCCCTTCTACGCCGAGGGCGGGGGCCAGATCGGCGACGCCGGTGTGCTC
>PWEU01000217.1 GCA_003554005.1 Nitriliruptoraceae bacterium | reverse complement strand
TACGCCCTCCCACTGGCGACCTGACCACCACAGCTGGGGGCACCGGTTCGGCGGGGTAAGCTTGCACCCATGGATGCCACCGCGATGACCGTCGTCAGCCAGCTGATCACTGATGCGCGCACCCGCTTCGGGGCGGCGAACGTCGCTGCACTCGAGGGGGACGCGACCCTGCTCGACCAGGCGATGGACCAGGTGATGTCCATCGGCGGCCAGGTCTCGCTCGATGGGTGCGTCGTCGACGGTGTGCTGGTGCGGGAGCGCCCAGCCGAGGTGGACGTCCCGGTCGTCCACCTCAGCGACGGCCGTGAGCCCCAGCTGCTCACGCCACTCGTCGGGGAGTGACCGGATCGCACGGCCGGTGACCACCGCCGCCACAGGTAGTGGTCAACCGTCCCGCCTCTCGCGCCGATACCCCGTCCATGAGCCGGACCGATCGTGTGCTGCGCAGGACCAGTCACCACCTCGCTGCCGAGGAGGTGCTGCTCGGCACGGCCGTGGGGCTGGAGGTCGACGGTCGGCGGCGGCAGGCGCTGCTACTGACCGACCAGCGGGTGCTGCGGGTCGGCTTGCGCCGCGACGCGCCCGACGAGCTGCCGCTGGCGGGCTCGCGAGCCACGTTCGACGAGGTCGGCGCGATCCTGACCGTGTCGAACGCTGCTGGCTGCCTCGAGCTCCGGGATGTCGAGCGGGCCGCGGCGGAACGGGTCGAACTGCTGCTCGGGTGGCACCGGTCCCGCCTGCGTTCCCGCGCCAGCGAGGACCTGCGACACGTCCGGATCGTGCCGGCGTGACATCGACGGTGTGCACGGACGGTGGCCTCGACGCGGCCGGCTGACCGGTGGACCGCGCTGCGGGCGACGGGATGCAACGGGATGTGACGGTAGGGCTAGCCACACCGGTTGTGACCGGTCAGCACCCTCGGCTCGGTTGGAGCGCTCGGGGACGATGCGGACGGGCGGCCGGAGGGGTCGTCCGCACGCTCCCGCACGCCGACGTGCGGAGCCCGTACGAGGAGTCGCCATGTCATCCCCTCTCACCGAACTGCGTCGCCACCTCACCGGCCGGGTCGTGCTGCCCGGCGACCCCGACTGGGACGACGCCCGTCGGGCCTGGAACCTGCTGAGCGACCAGCATCCCGCGGCGGTCGCGCTGTGCGCGTCGACTGACGACGTCCGCGCGGTGGTGGCCATGGCGAACGAGCACGACCTGCGGGTCAGCGTGCAGAGCACGGGCCACAACGCGACGGCGGCCGGGCCCCTGACCGACACGGTGCTGGTGAAGACCTCGGCGATGCGCGAGGTGTCGATCGATCCTGGGGCGCGACGGGCGCGTGCCGAGGCAGGGGTGATCTGGAGTGAGGTGACCGAGGCGGCCGCGCCGCACGGCCTGGCCGCGCTGGCCGGCTCCGCGCCCGATGTCGGCGTGGTCGGCTACACGCTGGGTGGCGGCATGAGCTGGATGGCCCGGCGCTACGGGCTGGCCGCCAACCACGTCACGGCCATCGAGGTCGTCACCGGCGACGGCCGGGCGGTGCGTGTCGACCACGAGCACGAGCCCGAGCTGTTCTGGGCGCTGCGCGGCGGGGGCGGGGGCTTCGCGATCGTCACCGCCATGGAGTTCGCGCTGGTCCCCGTGGCCGAGGTCGTCGCCGGGGCGATGTTCTGGCCGTGGGAGCGAGCGGAGGAGGTGCTGGAGACCTGGCGCCGCGCCACCACCGAGCTGCCCGACACCGTCGACTCGCTCGCGGCGCTCATCCAGGTCCCCCCGCTGCCGGAGATGCCCGAGCCCTTCCGTGGCCGCTCCTTCGCGGTGGTGATGGCTGCGGCGAGCGACGGGCCGGACAGCATCGCGGGGCTGCTGGAGCCGCTGCGCGCCCTCGAGCCGGAGATGGACATGGTCGGCCCCATGCCGGCCGCTGCCCTCGGGCAGCTCAAGATGGACCCGGAGGAGCCCGTGCCGGCGACCGGCGGGTCCGTCCTCCTCACCGACGCGACGCCCGAGACCGTCACCGAGCTCGTGCGGGTCGCGGGACCCGGCTCGGGCTCGCCGCTGCTGCAGGTCGAGCTCCGCCACCTCGGTGGTGCCCTGGCCCGTCGACCCGAGGACGCCGGGGTGGTCGGGACCGTCGAGGGGCGCTACCTCGTGTTCGGTGTGGGGATGCCGATGGGCCCCGACGGTGCCGTGGCCATCGACGCCCACGTCGCCACGATGACCGATGCGCTGGCACGGTGGAAGGCGGACCGGTCGGTGATGAACCTCACCGAGCACAGCACCGCCCCGCGCGCGTTCTTCGCCCCAGGTGACTACGACCGTTTGGTGGCCGTCAAGCGACGCTACGACCCCGACGATCGCCTCGTCGCCTCCCATCCCATGACCAGCTGACCAGCTGACCAGCTGACCAGCCCCGCATAGAGCCCGCACCGCGCTGACCCCCGCACCGGGGCGGGGCCGCGCTCACGACAGCTGTTCCTCGCGGCGGTGCCCACGGGCGAGCTCGGTGAGCGCCACCGGGTCGAGCTGGTCGGCCCGGGCCACCGCGACCCGCACAGGGGTCGTCGCGCGCAGCGTCGCCGTGCGCACGCCGCCTTCGAGCACGGCCCGTTCACCGACGATCGCGCCGGGCCCGAGCTCGGCGACCGGCTGCCCGTCGACCTCGACGACCACCACGCCGTCGAGCAGCAGGAACAGCTCCGTACCGGGCTCGCCCTGCCGGGTCAGGAGTTCGCCGCCGCCCAGCCGGCGCAGTTCGGGGCGCTCACCGGCACGCATGATGCGCAGCGACAGCTCCCGCTCGAGCGCGGACTC
>PWEU01000006.1 GCA_003554005.1 Nitriliruptoraceae bacterium | reverse complement strand
GTGACGCCGTCGATCATGTCCATGACGTAGAACGGCGCACCGATCACGGACTCGTCCTCACAGAGCACGACGGTCCGCGCGACGGGAACGGCCGTGTCAGCCAGCGCGGTCTGGATGCGGTCCTCCCGACCCATGTCGTGCGCCGTCGGCAGGACGTGCCCGTACGGCGGGCGCCGGAGGATCCAGTGGCGCTTGCTGTCAGCGAGCCGGAAGGTCGGATTGGACCGCCCACCTGACAGCAGTTCGACGTCGAGGTCGCCGTCGAGGTCGCCGGGCAACCCCTCGTCGAGGTAGATGCGCAGTGCACGGACATCCACCTGCGCGGGAGATCGCGGCGCACCCACCACGGCGTCGCCAGGCTCGTCGAGGCTCACGCGGTCGCCCTCCGGGACAACGAGGTCGACTAGAGCCCGTAGCTCCTGGCGACGATCTCGCGCAGCGTGTCGACACTGCCGCCGCCGGGGACACCCAACCGCGTGTCGCGCCAGTACCGCTGTGCCGGGTACTCCGTCAGGTAGCCGGCGCCACCGTGGGCCTGCACGCACTCGTCAGCGGTCCGCTGCGCCACGCGATCGGTGTAGAGCTTGGCCATCGCGGTGGCACGGTCCAGCTCACCCGGGAGGACGTCCTCGCCCTCCTCCTCGGCGACGTAGAGGCGCAGTGCGTGGTAGGTCAGGGACCGAGCGAGCTCGACCTCGGTGCCGAGGTCAGCGAAGCGGTGTTGCCACACCTGGAAGGACGCGACCGGCCGGCCGAACGCTTGCCGCTCCCGGGTGTAGGCGATCGCCTGCTCGAGGCTCACCTCGGCCGCGACCACCGCGCAGAGGGCGAGCAAGAGCCGCTCCCACACCAGTTGCTCGGTGATCGCAGCAACCTCGTCGCCGGGCCGACCGAGGCGGTTCTCATCGGGGACCCGGACCGCGGTGCAGGAAAGCTCCGCCGTGTGGGAGGTCCGCCATCCGCCTCGGAGGTGTCGATGCCTCTCGACCCCGGCAGCGGCGGTGTCCAGGATGAACAGCATGACCTCGGGGTCCGGCGTCGAGGTGTCGCTCGCAGCCGGAACGATCAGGTAGTCCGCCCATGAGCCGTTGAGCACCAAAGCGTCCGCGCCGTCGAGCACCCAGTCGTTCCCGTCCCGCACGGCGCGGAGCGCCAGCCCGTCGACGGTGCCAGCGTCGTCCACCTCGGCGACACCGACACCTCCGACGAGTTCGCCGGCGATCGACGGTGCGAGGTAGCGCTGCTTCTGCTCGTCGGTGCCGTACCGGTCGAGGTAGCGACACGCGAAGGCGGCGTGCGCTCGGAGGTCCGCCACCAGTCCCGCCGATCCGCAGCGAGCCAACTCCTCGGCGAACACCGCGGAGGCCACCAGATCCGGCCCTGCCCCTCCCCACTGGGGATCGAACTGGGCTCCGAAGTGACCGGCGGCCCCGACCGTACGGAACAGCTCACGGGGGTACTCCCGATCGACCTCCCAGTCCTCGACGTTGTCGGTGATCACCGCCGTCACGAAGTCCCTGGCCGCCTCACGATAGGCATCGTGCTCCTCGCGGAACAGCGGGAGGGCCGGCTCGGCCGCGAACGCTTCTGGATCCAGCTTCAGCATGGTCGACTCCTGACTCACAAGCCCATCATCCGAGAGATGACCTGGCGCTGCACCTCGTCAGAACCACCACCGATCCGGTGAAGGCGTGCATCGCGCCAGGCCGATTCGCGAGCGTCCCCCACCCGATAGCCGTTGCCGGCCTGGAGTTGCATCACTTCGTCCGCGATCCTCGACGCGAGCTGGGCTGCAGCGAGCTTGACCATCGCGATCTCCGTCCGGGCGTAGACGCCCTGGTTCCACTTGTCGCAGCAGTCGTAGATGAGGCGTCGGTTCGCTTCGAGGTCGGTGGCCAACTCCGCGATGCGGTCCCTGAGCCGCTGCGAACGCAGCGATCCCGTACCGGCACCAGGACGAACGCCGGCGTCCTCGAGCAGCTGGTCGAACATCATCTGGGCTCCACCCAGTGCGAGGAGTCCGCCGGCCAACCGCTCGCCCTGCAACCCCCACATGAGCTGCTTGACCCCCTCGTGCTCCGTGCCGAGCAGGGCGTCCGCCGGCACGTGCACGTCGTCGAGGAACAGCAGCGCCGTGTCGGAGGAGCGCATGCCGAGCTTGTCCAGCTTCTTCGAGATGGAGAAGCCAGGGAGGTCGGTGTCGACGAGGAACAGCGACATACCCGCCGACGGTGCTGACGGATCCTGCTCGGACGTGCGCACCACCATCGTCACCCAATCCGCACGCACCCCGTTGGTGATGTACATCTTCGAGCCGTTGATGACCCACCCGTCAGCCGTGGGTTTGGCGTGGGTTCGGATCGAGGCGACGTCGGAGCCCACGTCCGGTTCCGTGATGCCGACCGACCCGATCTTCTCGCCGCGGTAGGCGGGCTTGAGGTAGCGCTCCACCTGCTCGGGTGTGCCGAACTGGCGGATCTGCGGGGTACACATGTCCGTCTGGACACCGAGGCCCATGGCGATCGAGCCCGATGCGCGCGAGATCTCCTCGAGGAAGACCGCCGTCGCCCAGTAGTCCCACCCCTGGCCGCCATCCTCTACGGGCACCGACAGGCCGAGGAACCCGAGCTCGCCGGCGCGGTGGAAGACATCGTCGGGGAACAGGTCAGCGGCTTCCCACTCGTCGACGTGGGGCAGCAACTCCTCGTCGACCCATCGACGCACCCGAGCCCGGAGTTCGTCGTGCTCCGTGGTGAACGGTGACCCGGTCATCTATCCCCTCCATCGTTCGCTTCGGACGTCCTC
>PWEU01000261.1 GCA_003554005.1 Nitriliruptoraceae bacterium | reverse complement strand
GCGGTCGCCGACCGTGGGTCCGACCTCGAGCCGCCGTGGCGCCGACCCGGAGGTGCACGATCCGTCGAACCGCCGCTCTGCTCGCGCTCACCGCCGCGGCCATCCAACTGCTGGTCCTGGTCGCGGTCGAGCAGCAGCTGCAGCTCAGCCTGGACGCCCTCGGTCGCGACTCGGCGGTCTCGGGCTTCCGATGGGTGTGGGCGGCGCTCGCCCCCCTGCCCTGGCTCGTCGGTGGGGTGCTGCTGCTGGTCGACCGTACGCACCTCGGCACCGCGGTCCTCGTCGCCGCGGTGGCGCTCGAGCTGCCCGCAGGGGTCCCCGCGCTGTCCCGTGCGCTGGCCGATGGTTGGGGCGACGGTGCCACGCTGCTCGAGGCCATGGCGATCCTCGGGCAGCCGGTGGTGCTGCTGCTCGGTCTGCTGGCTGCCGTGGCGGCCGTCTGGTCACGTCCCCGCCAGGACTGGCGGGTGGCGGCCCCCGGCCCGATCGGTGTCTACGTCACCGTGGCCGTCCTGGCGTGGCTCCCGACGGCGTTGCAGACCCTGGAGCGGTCACCGCCCGGGGCGATGCGGTCCTTCGCGCGCACGGAGCTGTCGCGGCTCGAGGGCCTCGAGGCGCTGGCCAGCGTCTCCGGCGCCGTCGTCGCCGCGCTGCTGCTGTTCGTCGCGCCGCGGCTGCGACCCGACGTGGCCGGCGCCGTGCTGCTCGTCTTCGCCGTCCCCCAGATCGCCGACGCCATCGGCGACGCCGCGCAGGTTCGGGTCACCGAGTTCCTGATCCTCACCCCACCCGCGGTGCTCGGCGACCTGGGCCTGCTCGGTGTGACGGTGCTCGCGCTGCGGTGGCTCGTGACCGCTCCTCGTCGCATCGCTGCCGCCCGGGCCGAGGGCCGCTGACCTCGGCGAGCGCCCCGAGGTGACCATCGCCCCTGCCGTGGCCGGAGCGTGCCCCGTAGCGTCGGCCAGCAGGTGGCCACCAGCTGAGGAGGGCGCCGTGGGCGAGCCGCCCGTCACCGTCGAGCCCCGCACCGACGACGCGGTCTACGAGCAGCTGCAGCAGCGGCTGGACCGCATGCCGACCGGGGCCCCCGACACGCCGGCGCTGCGCCGCATCCTGCAGCTGCTGTTCAGCGAGGAGGAGGCCGCCCTCGCTGCCCCCCTGCCGTCGATCGTCGCCGTCGACCGGCTCGCCCGCGACCTCGGTCGCGACCCCGAAGGCCTCCACGCCCAGCTGACCAGCATGGCGCAGCGGGGCCTCGTGCTGGACCTCGAGCACCGCGGTCAGCGGTGGGTGGCGCTGGCGCCGGTGGTGATCGGCTTCTTCGAGTTCACCTTCATGCGCGTGCGCGACGACGCACCGATGGAGGAGCTCGCCGAGTTGTTCGACGAGTACCTGTTCACCGACGACGAGGACCGGTTCGCGCACGCCGTGTTCGCCGGCAGCGTCCAGGTCGGGCGCGCGCTGGTGCGGGAGGAGGCGCTGCCGGCCCAGCCACCGACCGAGGTGCTGGCCTGGGAGCGGGCCACCACGATCGTGGCCGATGCCCGCACCGTCGCGGTGTCGGCCTGTCCCTGCCGCACGCACGCGGGCCTACTTGGGCGGGCCTGCGATGCGCCGGTGAGGACCTGCCTGACCTTCGACGGTGCCGCCGAGGCGTTGCTGCGTGCCGACCTCGCCGAACCGATCTCCAACGACGAGGGTCTGGAGATCCTGGCGTCGGCGAAGGCGGCGGGCCTCGCGCAGACCGCGGACAACGTCCAGGAACGGGTCGGCTACATGTGCAACTGCTGCGGCTGCTGCTGCGGGATGATGCAGGCGATCCGCGACGCCGGGCTCCACGACGCCATCGTCGCCTCCAACTGGGTCGCCAGGATCGATCCGGACCGCTGCCGGGGCTGCCGTGACGGGTGCGTGACGGCCTGCCCGGCCGCCGCGATCGAGCGCCGTGACAGCCAGGGGCAGGGCCGGCGCGCCTACTGGGCGGTGCTGGACGCCGAGCGGTGCCTGGGTTGCGGGGTGTGCGTGGACCGTTGCCGCTTCGAAGCGCTGGACCTCGTCCCACGGGAGCAGCGGCCCTACACCCCGGAGACCACCCTGGATCGCATGATCGCGATGGCGGTGGAGCGGGGCAAGCTCGGCGATCTGCTCCTCGACACCCTGGACGGGGCCGGCGCCGTCGCGGTCGCCCGGCTCCTGCAGCACCTGGAGCGCTCGTCGCTCGGGACGTCGCTGCGGGCCATCGAGCCGCTGCGCTCGGTGTTCCTGCGCGGGTTGCTGGCGGCCGTGCACCGGGGCGCGGCGAGGGTGCCGGCCCCCTGATGGCCGACGTCGAGGTGGCGGTGACGCCCGGCTCGTGGCGACCGAGGGTCAGTGCCGGATCCAGGGATCGCGCTCGTTGCCGCCGGGAGCGCCGCCACCGCGGGCCCGCTCCTCGGCCAGCACCCGCACGTCGGACTCGAGCCGGCTGAGCTGGGCACCGAGCCCCGACAGCGCCCGGATCAGCAGCGAGATGCCCATCAGCGCCGCGCCCACCGCGAAGGTGATCAACCACAGCACGATCGCCATCGGCCAGTCACCACCGCGCAGGAGCCAGGTCCCGGCGGCGATCCCACCCAGCCCCGTGGGGTAGGCCAGTAGCACACAGGCGCGCGCGGCGATCTGGAGCTCACGGGGCGTGGGGATGCGGTCCATGGCGTGAGGGTGGCAGATGCGGCGCCGAAGGGCCAACCGTCGTCGCTGGCGACGCAGGAACCCCGTCGTCGCTGGCGACGCAGGAACCCCGTCGTCGCTGGCGACGCAGGAACCCCGTCGTC
>PWEU01000352.1 GCA_003554005.1 Nitriliruptoraceae bacterium | reverse complement strand
GCTTCCGGATGGTGGTCGACACCGTCGTCGACGAGCGCACCCTGCGGGAGATGGAGCTGACCGCCTTCGAGATCGCGGTACGTACGGCACGACCCTGGACCGTGATGACCGCCTACAACCGCCTGAACGGCACGTACTGCTCCGACCACCACTGGCTCCTGGCCGAGGTGCTGCGCGAGGAGTGGGGCTTCGACGGGCTGGTGATGTCCGACTGGGGCGGCATGAACGACCGTGTGGTCGCGACCCAGGCCGGCTGCGACCTGGAGATGCCCGGGAGCGACAAGGCGCTGGACCGTGAGGTGCTGCTCGCGGCCTCCGAGGGCCGCATCGCCGAGGCGGAGATCGACCGGTGCGCGATCCGGGTGGTCGAGCTCCTGATCCGCGCTGCGGCCAACCGTGCGAGTGAGGCGACCGCGGATCTCGACGCCCACCACGCCCTGGCCCGCCGCGCAGCGGTGGAGGGGACCGTGCTGCTGGCCAACGACG
Source organism: Nitriliruptoraceae bacterium (assembly GCA_003554005.1). Classification (GTDB taxonomy): domain Bacteria; phylum Actinomycetota; class Nitriliruptoria; order Nitriliruptorales; family Nitriliruptoraceae; genus T1Sed10-7. The sequence goes on along the minus strand of PWEU01000352.1, from coordinate 2,329 downwards.
GCACCCTGCCCCTGCGCACCGACCCGGCGCCGGCCCGCCTCGCCGTCATCGGAGCCTTCGCGGCCACCCCCCGCTACCAGGGCGCCGGCAGCTCCCAGGTGGAGCCGACCCGGGTGGACGATCTGCGGACCGCCCTGAGCGCACGGCTGGACGGCCACGCCGGCGTCGACTACGCGCCCGGCTACGACGCGGTGACCGGTGCCACGACCGAGCAGCTGCTCGCCGAGGCCGTGGCGCAGGCCACCGACGCCGAGGTCGCGGTCGTGGTCGTCGGGCTCCCCGGGCGCTACGAGTCGGAGGGCTTCGACCGCGAGCACCTCGCCCTGCCCCGCGGGCACAGCCAGCTGGTGGAGGCCGTGCTGAACACGGGGACCCCGACGGTGGTCGTGCTGCACAACGGCGCACCCGTGGTGCTGCCGTGGGCCGACCGCGCCGCCGCGATCGTGGAGGCCTACCTCGGTGGCCAGGCGGGCGGGAGCGCCCTGGCGGCGGTGCTGTTCGGCGACGTGGACCCCGGGGGCCGACTTGCCGAGTCCTTCCCGGCCGCGGTCGCCGACCTCCCGGCCAACGCGAACTTCCCCGGCCACCCCAAGCAGGTCGAACACCGTGAGGGCGCGCTGATCGGCTACCGCTTCCACGACACCGCCGGGGTCCCCGCGGCCTTCCCCTTCGGCCACGGCCTCAGCTACACCAGCTGCGTCATCGACGAGCTGGAGGTCGCCGGCGACGGCACCGATCGCACGCTGCAGGTCACCGTGCGCAACACCGGGGACCGTGCGGGCAGCGAGGTGGTGCAGGTCTACCTGCGGAAGGAACACTCGGTCCTGTGGCGCCCGGCCAAGGAGCTGAAGGCCTACGCCAAGGTGCGGCTGGCGGCCGGGGAGGAGCAGCGGGTGACCCTGGCGCTGGACCGGCGCGCCTTCAGGGTCTACGACGTGGCGGCGCAGGCCTGGCTGGTCGAGGCCGGCTCCTACGAGGTGCTGGTCGGCCGGTCCTCGGTGGACATCGCCGCGCGGATCACGATCGAGGTGGCCTCCGACGACGAGGTGACACCGGCCACGATCCCCGCGGGCGCGATCGCCACCGACGAGGAGTTCGCCGCGCTCCTCGGGTCCCCGGTGCCGACGCCCGATCCGGTCCTGCCCTTCCACCGCAACAGCCCCGTCTCGGACCTGCCCGAGACGCCGCTCGGCGCCCGGGTCCACACCGCGCTCCTGGCCGTGGCCCACCGCCGCATCGAGGGGTCGAACGGGGCCGCGGACGAGTCGAGCCGGCGGATGTTCGAGGCCGTGATCAACGAGGCGCCGCTGAGGGCCATCACCCTGCTCGGTGGCGGGAAGCCGCCGATCCGCGTGATCGACGCCATGATCGACCTGCTCAACGGTCGCGCCCGCGACCGGATCGGTGAGCTGCTGGCCCAGCTCCGCCGCTGAGCCCACCGCGGCCACACCGATCGGAGCCGGGACGATGCGCGAGGTGCGGTTCCCCGACGGCATGATCGTCCGTGCCGCCGCCCTCGAGGAGCGCGAGGTCAACGCCGCCTGGCGACAGCACGGCCTCTACCTCGACGCCCGCTGGTCGCCGACGTGGCCGGCGCAGCTCGTGGACTGGCCCGACCTCGGGACCCCGAGCGACGACCGGGCCGCGACGGAGGCGATCCAGCACGCGTTCGCCCTGGCGGCAGACGGCACCCACGTCGAGGTGGGGTGCCTGGCCGGGAGGGGGCGGACCGGCACGGTGCTGGCGTGTATGGCGGTGCTGGCGGGGGTCCCGGCGGCCGGTGCGGTCGACTGGGTGCGTCGCCATCACACGCCCGGCGCAGTGGAGGGCTCCGCGCAGGAGGCCTGGGTGCTCGCCTTCGCCGAGCGGGTGGGCGCGGGCGGTCAGTAGGTCGGGATCGAGTCGTCGACCTGACGGCTGTAGGCGTTGATGCCACCGCGCATCGACCGGGCCCGCAACCCCGCCCCTCGGAGCAGCTCCGTCGACTCCAGCGACCGCACCCCGGACTTGCAGTGCACGACGTACTCCTTCGTCGGGTCGAGCTCCGCGAGACGGCCGGCGAGGGTGTCCTTGGGGATCAGCGTCGCCCCCGGGATCCGGTTGATCTCGAACTCGTGGGGTTCGCGGACGTCGAGCAGCACCACGTCGGGCTTGGAGGCGATCTCCGCGTACTCGGTGGGCAGGATCTCGAGCTCCGCCAACGACACCTCCGCCTCGACCACGCGGTCGTGGGACGGCATGCCGCAGAACGCCTCGTAGTCGATCAGTTCGGTCACGGTCGGCTCCGGTCCGCACACCGGGCAGGCCGGGTCCTTGCGGACCGTGACGT
>PWEU01000043.1 GCA_003554005.1 Nitriliruptoraceae bacterium | reverse complement strand
CAGGGCGCCCGCAGCATCAACCGGGCGGTCGTGGACGCCCACGAGCGCTGGGGAGATCGTCCGGTCCAGCTGCTGCACGCCACCGGCGGCGTCGGCTACACCGCGGCTGCCCGCGCGTGGGAGGAGGCGCGAGCGGCGCATCCCGACGGTCCGCCCGTCAAGCTCGTCGAGTTCATCGACGACATGGCCGGCGCCTACGCCGCGGCCGACGTGGTGGTCTGCCGGGCGGGGGCGACCTCGATCGCCGAGCTCACGGTGCTCGGTCTGCCGTCGGTCCTGATCCCCTACCCCCACGCCACCGCGGACCATCAGCGCGAGAACGCCCACGCGCTGGCCCGGGCCGGCGGTGCGGCGGTCATCGACGACGACGAGCTGACGGGCGAGCGGCTGGTGGACACCCTCATCCCACTCCTCGACGACCCGTCCGCCTACGCTGCCATGGCGCTCGGCGCCCGGGCGTTCGGGCGGCCCGACGCGGCCCAGGCGGTGGCGCGCCTCGTCCTGGAGTTGGCCCCAAAAGGACCGCAACCGTGATGCCCGCGCTGACCTCGCACCACCACGTCCACCTGGTCGGTATCGGCGGCGCCGGCATGTCGGGCCTGGCCCGGATCCTGCTGCTGCGGGGGCACCACGTCACGGGTTCGGACCTGCGCGATGGTCGGGCGCTGGAGGAGCTCCGCGTGCTCGGCGCCCACGTCGCCGTCGGGCACCACGCCGACAACCTCGCCGGTGCCGACATCGTGGTCACCTCCTCGGCCGTGCCGACCGACAACCCCGAGGTCCGCGCGGCCCGGGAGCAGCGACGGGTGCTGTTGCGGCGTGCGGAGCTGCTCGCGTGGTTGATGGCTGACAACCGTGCGGTCCTGATCGCCGGGACCCACGGCAAGACCACGACGACCTCGATGGCCGTGGTCGCCCTGCAGGCCGCCGGCGGCGCCCCGAGCTTCGCGATCGGGGGGTCGCTGAACGAGAGCGGAACCAACGCTCACGCCGGCACCGACGGCTCCTTCGTGGCCGAGGCCGACGAGTCCGACCGCTCCTTCCTGGTCTACCGACCCGATCTGGCGGTGGTGACCAACCTGGAGCACGATCACCCCGATGAGTTCGAGGACCTCCACGCGGTGCGTCAGGCCTTCATCGGGTTCCTGGAGCGACGGGCCCCCGGTGCTCCGGCACTGCTCTGCCTCGACGACCCGGGGAGCGCCTGGCTCGCCGAGCACATCGACGCCCCGGTGGTGACCTACGGCGAGGACCCCCGCGCCGAGGTCCGGGTGATCGCCGACGACGCCGGCGCCGAGGTCCGCATCCACGGCGAGCCGGCGGCCCGTCTCACGCTGTCCGTCCCCGGGGTCCACAATCTGCGCAACGCCCCCGCGGCTGTCGCGGTCTGTCACCTGCTCGGCGTGGACGCGGCCGCCGCGGGGGAGGGGCTGACCAGCTTCACCGGGGCGGTGCGCCGCTTCCAGCGCCTCGGCACCGTGGGAGGCATCGAGGTGGTCGACGACTACGCCCACCACCCCACCGAACTGCGGGCCACCTTGGCGGCAGCCCGACAGCAGCGCCCGGAGCGCATCGTGGTGGTCGTGCAGCCCCACCGGTACTCGCGGACGGAGGTGTTCGGCGCGGAGCTCGGGCGGGCCGCGGCCGGCGCGGACGTCGTGATCGTCACCGACGTCTACGGCTCGACGGAAGCCCCCGTCCCGGGGATCACCGGCAAGCTGGTGGCCGACGCGGCAGCCGAAGCCGGCGCGAGCGTGGTGTACCGCCCGAGCCTGCGCGAGGTCATGGACGAGTTGGTGGCCACGGTCCGTGCCGGTGACCTCGTGCTCACCGCAGGGGCCGGGGACGTGACCAGCGTGGGGCCCGCGCTGCTGCAGCGGCTCGGAGCCACGCGGTGAGCGATCCGGTGGTGACCGAGTTGGCCGAGCAGTGTCACGGTAAAGTAGAGGGTGATGCGTCGCTCGCGTCCCTGACGACGCTGCGGGTGGGAGGGCCGGCCCGGGTCCTGGTCACCGCGGAGCAGGATGCGGACCTGGCCAGGGTCGGGGAGGTGTGTCGCCGCACGGGGCTGCCGTGGACGGTGATCGGCCGCGGCTCGAACCTGCTGGTCGCCGACGCCGGGTGGCCCGGGGTCGCGATCGTGCTCGGGCGTGGCTACCGCGGTCTGGAGATGGACGGAGCACGCCTGCGCCTCGGCGCGGCCGAGCCCCTGCCGTCCCTGGCGGTGCGCATCGCCGACGCGGGCTACCACGGTTTCGCCTGGGCCTGCTCGGTGCCGGGCACGATCGGTGGCGCCGTGCGGATGAACGCCGGAGCCCACGGCGCCGACCTGCGGGACCACCTCGTGGAGGCCGAGCTGTTCCGGCTCGGCACGGGGACCCGGGAGCTGTGGCCGGCCGCCACCCTGGGCTTGGCCTACCGGTCCAGCGAGCTGCCGACCGACGCTGTGGTGGTGGCTGCCACCCTCTCGTTCGACCGTGGCGACCCGGTCGAGGAACGGGCGGCGATCACCCGGATCCGCGCCTGGCGCCGCGCCCACCAGCCGTTGAACGAGCCGAACTGCGGCTCGGTGTTCACCAACCCGCCGGGGGACAGCGCCGGCCGGTTGATCGACGCGGCCGGCTGTAAGGGGCTGAGGGTCGGAGGCGCCGAGGTATCCCACCGGCACGCCAACTTCATCGTCACCCGACCCGGCGCCACGGCCACCGACGTCGCGACCGTGATCGAGCGGGTCGTCGCCGCGGTGGAAGCCGACGCGGGTCTCACCCTGCACCCGGAGGTCCGGCGGTTGGGCGCGGTGGTGGCCGACCACGATCTGCCGACCACCTGGTCGGGGGATGACGGGGCGGCGGGAGCACCGTGATCGACGAGCGCATCGCCGAGCGGCGGGCAGCGGTCCGTGACGATCACCGCCGCAGCCGCCTGCGTCGCACGTGGTGGGCGCTTGGGCTCGTGGCACTGCTCGGGGTCCTGGTGGCCGTGGAGCGCAGTGCGCTGGTCGCGCTCGAGGAGGTGACGGTGGTCGGGGTGGAGCGGCTCGATCCCGAGGAGGTCATCGCCGCCGCGGACCTCGAGGTGGGCACCTCGACCTTGCGGTTGGGGATGAGGGCCGCCGGTGACCGGGTGGAGGAGCTCCCACTGGTCCGCGAGGCCAACGCCCGCCGGACCGATCCGCTGAGCGTCGTGATCGAGGTCGAGGAGCGTCGACCCGAGCTCGTCGTCCCCGGGGGCGGGGAGCATCGCTACCTCGACCGTGACGGGGTCGTGATCGAGGATGTCCGCCCCTGGGAGGAGCCAGCGAGCGCGTGGCCGGTGATCGAACTTGCGTCGGAGCCGCCGTCGCCGGGGGAGCGGGTCGACGATGATGCCGCCCTGGCCAACGCCCATGCCGTCTGGCGTGGCCTGTCGGGGTCCCTGCGGGCCGAGACGGTCCGCTACCGCGCCGCCGGCCCGGACGAGCTCACGCTGGAACTGGCCTCCGGGGTGGAGGTGCGGTTCGGGCGGGCAGAGCGCGTCGATGAGAAGGTCCGGGCCCTGGGAGCGGTGCTCGAGGACGTCGGCGACACCGAGGTGGAGACGATCGACGTGCGGGCGCCTAGCGCACCGGTCGTGATCGGGCGTTGAGCCCGTTCGCCGCGGATCTCGCGCGGATGGGCGTGCCTGCTTGACCCTCGGAAGCGCTGGGGGCTACGGTCCACCCGAGGTTGACATAAGTATAAGCCTTTACTTCAGGTCGAGACAATCGCTCGCGGCAACACACAGAGTCCCTCCGGCGGCCTCCCGGTCCGGGCACCGTGGCAGGAGGAGCGGGGTCCGTTCCGACCCCGGCGGGGGACGGACGACGGGTCCGACGACGCGTCGGGAGCTCCCGGTGGAGCGACACTCGACACCACCTGCGACATCACCCCACCCACCACCTCCGGATCGCGACCGCGCTCCGGAACCGACGATCAGGAGCTCCCCGTGGCGGCAGCCCCAACCAACTACCTCGACGTCATCAAGGTGGTCGGCATCGGCGGGGGCGGCGTGAACGCCGTGAACCGCATGATCGACGCCGGTCTCCACGGTGTGGAGTTCGTGGCCATCAACACCGACGCGCAGGCGCTGCTGATGTCGGATGCCGACGTCAAGCTCGACATCGGCCGGGATCTCACCCGCGGGCTCGGCGCGGGCGCCGACCCCGTGGTCGGCCGGCAGGCCGCCGATGAGCACCGCGACGAGCTGCTCGAGGTCCTCAAGGGCGCCGACATGGGGTTCGTCACCGCCGGTGAGGGGGGAGGGACCGGCACGGGGGCGGCACCGGTGGTCGCCCAGATCGCCAAGGAGCTCGGGGCGCTGACGATCGGGGTCGTGACACGTCCCTTCGCCTTCGAGGGCCGTCGCCGGTCCACCCAGGCCGAGGACGGGATCGCGGAGCTCAAGGACGAGGTCGACACGCTGATCGTGATCCCGAACGACCGGCTGCTGCAGATCGCCGACGGCGACACCTCGGTGGTGCAGGCCTTCCGGCTGGCCGACGACGTGCTGCTGCAGGGCGTCCAGGGCATCACCGACCTGATCACGACCCCGGGGTTGATCAACCTCGACTTCGCCGACGTGCGCACGGTGATGAACGATGCCGGGAGCGCCCTGATGGGGATCGGCACGGCCCGTGGCGACCGTCGGGCGGTGGAGGCCGCCAAGCTGGCGGTGTCCTCGCCCCTGCTGGAGGCCTCGATCGACGGGGCGCAGGGGGTGCTGCTGATGCTGGCCGGGGGCAGCGACCTCGGGTTGTTCGAGGTCAACGAGGCCGCTGACGTGGTGACCCAGGCGGCCCACGCGGACGCGAACATCATCTTCGGTGCCGTGATCGACGACTCGCTCGGTGACGAGGTCAAGGTCCCCGTCATCGCGGCCGGGTTCGACAAGTTCGACGGACCCGTGGAGCAGCCCGGGGCGTTCGTGCGGAGCGACGAGTCGGCGGCACCCGCGCCCGTCTCCGCTCTGGAGGAGCCCGAGGACGAGCCCGACGAGGTGTTCACCCCCGAGCCCTCCCCGGCGGCCGAACGCACCGAAGCGACGCCCCGCCTGGTCTACGACGACACCGAGGACGACGATGACCTGGATGTCCCGTCCTTCCTGCGCTGAGCCCGGTCGACCGTGATCCGGATCCAGCGGTCGGCTGCCCTGGCCGGTGGTCGCGGTTGGTTCACGGGCCGCGACCTCGAGGCGACGCCGGTACCCATCGGGGGTGAGGGCAACCTCGCGCACCGGCGACCCCACCGCCCGTCGGACCTGGCGGCCGCCCGGCGCGAGGTCGCCGCGACCACCGGCACCGACCCGACCACGTGGCACCTGCTGCACCAGGTCCACGGACGCGACGTGGCGGTCGTGGACGCCGAGGTCCCACCGGGCAAGGAGCTACGGGGCGTCGATGCGGCCGTGACCGCGGTCCCCGGCAGGGTCCTCGGTGTCCAGGCCGCCGACTGCGTGCCCGTGCTGCTCTCCGGGCCCCGCGCCGTCGGGGTCGCGCACGCGGGACGGGCCGGGGTCCTCGGCGGCGTGATCGCTGCGGTGGTGGAGGCGCTCCGGGCGCTGGCGGGGCCCGGGCCGCTGCAGGCCGTCCTCGGTCCCGCGATCGGTGGCTGCTGCTACGAGGTCCCGGCCACCCTGCGTGACGCCGCTGGCGAGGTGGTGCCGGGCATCGGGTCGCGGACCACCTGGGGGACCCCCTCCCTGGACCTGCCGGCGGCGGTGCGCCGACAGCTGGCCGGCCTGGGTGTGGAGGTGCTCGGTCCATCCGCCCCCTGCACCTACGGCGACCCGACCTACTTCAGCCACCGACGTGATCCAGGTAGCGGCCGGCAACTCGGCCTGGTCGTGCGCGATGCGCACGGTGAGGTGGCGGCGTGATCGCGGCGGCGGAGCTCGCGGAGCGCCTGGCCGACACCCGTCACCGGATCGCGACCGCCGCGGTGACGGCCGGCCGGCACCCTGGGGACGTGATCCTGCTCGGGGTCACCAAGACCCACCCGCCCGAGCTGTGCCGCATGGCGGTCGAGCTCGGCGTGGAGGACCTCGCGGAGAACCGCGTCCAGGAGCTCGTGGCCAAGCGCCCGGAGGTGGCCGGTGCCCGGTGGCATCTGGTTGGCCGGCTGCAGCGCAACAAGGTCAAGGAGTTGATCGGCACCCACGTGCTGATCCACAGCGTCGATCGTCGCTCGCTGGTGGATGAGCTGTCCAAGCGCGCGGAGCGTGCCGGCGTCGTGCAACGGATCCTCGTCCAGGTCAACGTCGGTGACGATCCCGCCAAGGGCGGGTGCCACCTCACCGAGACCGAGGCGCTGGTGGCCTACGCTCGCGCTCGACCCAACCTCGCTATCGAGGGCCTGATGACGATCCCGCCGATGCCGCCAACCGGTGTGGACCCTGCGTCCGCCGCCCGGCCGCAGTTCGCGGCGCTACGTGAGCAGCGTGACACCCTGCGGGAGCGCTTCCCGGAGGTCGCGCACCTGTCCATGGGCATGTCGGCCGACCTCGAGGCCGCCGTGGCCGAGGGGGCGACGATGGTGCGGGTCGGGACCGCCCTGTTCGGACCCCGTGGCGAGGGGCCGTGGCGAAAGGACCCAGCGTGAGCGCGATGTGGAACCGGACACTGGTGTACCTCGGCCTCCGGGAGGAGCCCGAGGAGATGTACGACGAGCTCCCGGGCCGTTTCGTCCCCGAGGACGACCCCTACGCGGCCCCCGCTGCCGAGCGCCCGGAGCCCCGACGTCGGGACGCACTCGTCGAGCGTCAGGAGCCCGAGCGGACCCTGGCGGTCTCCGGTGCGGCAGAACGGGGCGGGAAGCCGCAGGCGCTGCGATCCGGTGCCATCCAGGCCACGCGGCCGGACCCGGTCGAGGTGGTCGAGGACAACGTCCGTCCGCTGCGGCTCGCCGAGGGCGCCGCGTCGGCGGCCCGCACCGTCAGCCGTGTGGCCCAGATCGAGGTGACCGCCTTCGACGACGTGGAGGCGGTCGGAGCCCGCTACCGCACCGGACAGGCCGTGCTGTTCGACCTGTCGGGGACGGACGCGGCGACGGCCCGCAGGGTCGTCGACTTCGTCGCCGGTCTGACCTACGCCCTGCGGGGCAGCCTGACCAAGGTCGGCGCGCGCGCCTTCCTCCTCGTGCCCGAAGGCGCATCGGTGACATCCGAGGAGCGTCGGCGGTTGACCGAGCTCGGCTACCGGGTGCCGGCCGGGAGCGAGACGTGATCCTCGCGCAAGCCGCGGCGGCTGGCGCTCGGCCGGTCTCCGCCATCCTCGTGCTGTTGCTCGATGCCTCCCGCATCGTGCTGTTCGCCCACGTGATCTTCTCCTGGGTCCCACGTCTGCCCGAACCCCTGGGGCCCTTCCAGCTGGGGGTCCGCCGCCTGGTCGAGCCCCTCCTGGCCCCGCTGCGTCGCGTGATCCCGCCGCTGCGGCTCGGTGGGGTCGCCCTCGACCTGTCGATCCTGGTGCTGTTCTTCGGGATCTCGCTGTTCCTGCGGCCTCTGGCGGCCGCGCTGCCCTTCTGACCTGACCGGACGCTGACAAGGGAGGACCACGGTGCCGTACAGCCCCGAGGACATCGTCGCGTACGAGTTCCGCCTCAAGGCCCGCGGCTACGACCGAGACGAGGTCGACCGCTTCCTCGACGCGCTGGCCGACCAGGTCGAGCAGGCCGCGGCCGCGCAGGACTCGTTGCGCGCCGAGCTGGCCGACGTCAAGGCCCAGCTCGCCGAGTCGCGCGACAGCGAGATCGCCTTCAAGCGGACCTTGATCACCGTCCAGGACGCTTCGGACCGAGCCCTGGCCGAGGCCAAGGAGGAGGTCGCGCAGCTGCGCGATCAGGTCGCCCGCGAGCTCACGGAGCTGCGACGCCGCACCGCCGAGGAGGCCCAGGAGACCCTCGCCCGGGCCGAGGCGGAGGCCCGTGGCATCGTCGACGCCGCCGAGCAGGCCGCCACGCAGCAGCGTGAGCGCATCGGGGCGCTGCAGCAGATCGACGCGGAGCATCGCCGCTGGCTGCGTGAGCACCTCGACACGCAACTCGAGGCCCTGCACGAGCTCCCCGACCCCTTCGCTCCCTTGGCCGAGGAGCTGTCCGAGTCAGCACCGACGGCACCGGCGGAGAGTGGTGACCCCGAGCCGCTGATCCTCTCCGAGGAGGTCAGCGAGGCACCTGCCACCGCTGCTGCCGAGGCGGACGACGACCACGATCCGTGGCAGCTCCTCGAGGCTGTCGACGCTGCCGAAGCCAGCTCCCAGGAGCCCGACGTCGAGCCCGACGGCGAGCCCGACGTCGAGCCCGACCGCGAGCCCGACGTCGAGCCCGACGGCGAGGAAGAGGGCTCGTCGGAGGCCGAGGACGAGAAGCAGCGCGAGGGGTCGGATCCGCCGATGTGGAGCTGACGGGCGGGCAGGCTCAGCTCGTCCGGGTATCGCGCGCGTCCCGGACCCGGGCGGCCCCGAGGCGTGCCGCCCGCTCCAGGGGGTTGTCCCGGTAGCCGTACCTGGCGGACAGCCACGCGTAGGCGGGCATCAGCAGTGGCCCGAGCCGCTCCGCCTGCCGGACGTGGATCGCCTCGTGGGCCAGCAGGACCGGGTCGGGGTCGGCGCCGGGGCTGAGCACCACCAGTCCCACGGTGTTGGCGGAGGCGCCGACGAGCTGGAGGGCGACCCGTGAGGGACCACCGGCGCCGCGGACCACGAGGCACCCGAGCTCGGCATCCCAGCGGGGGAGACCACCCGCCAGCCCGGCGAGCACCAACCCGGCAGCGGTGAGGGGGGCGGACCACACCGCGGCGGCCACGCGTCCGGCGGTGGTCGACGGTCGGTCCGGGACCCAGCTGGCGAGCCGCTCCGCCCAGGGCGCCTGGGGGGCTCGGGGCGGCAGCGCCGCGGCGGCCGAGGCGCGGGGCAGCGTGCCGGCGCGGACCGCCCGGGCCTCCCGGCGCTGACGCAGCACACCGACCCCCGCGGCCACCATCGTCGCGGCCAGCAGCGCCGATCCCAGGCGGCGGATCACGATCGGATCGCCACCAGGGCGGCACCGAGTTCCCCGAGGTCGATCGGGGTCCCGTCGGCCACCGGGGCCCGGTGCACGGCGGTGGCCAGCACATCACGGGCGATCGCCTCGTAGTGGCCAGCCTCCCCGAGCTCTCGGTCGAGCTCGGGCGGGTCGATGGAGATCACCAACTCGATCCGGTCGGCGAGCTCGAGGCCCGCCGCCTTGCGCAGGTCGTTGATCGCCCGGACCAGCTCGCGCGCCGCGCCCTCGACCTCGAGCTCGCGGGTCAGCGCGGTGTCAAGGGCGAAGGAGCTGGGGGCATCCCGCGCCACGGCCCAGCCGGTGCGGGGCCGCTCGATCACCTCGACCATCTCCGGCGTGACGGTCACCTCGTCGTCGCCGACCCGCAGCTGTGCATCTCCGGCACGCAGGTCCTCGGCCAGCGAGGCGGCCTGCTCAGCATCCAGCGCGGAGATGGCACCGGCGACCTCCGGTGCCCGCTGCTGGAACACCGGCCCGAGCGCCCGGAAGTTCGGCTTGCAGCTGCGTTCGACCAGGTCACCCGTGCCGTCGGCCAGCTCGATCTCGTGGACGTTGAGCTCCTCGGCGATCTCGTGCGTCAGGCCGGCGAGCCCCTCGCGTTCGCCCTCGGGCACGCTCACCAACGCCCGCGCCAGGGGCTGGCGGATCCTCACCGCGCTGTCGTTGCGGGCCTGCCGACCGAGCTCCACCACCCGGCGGGTGGTCGACATCGCCCGACGCAGCTCCTCGTCGCGCCACGCGGGGTCGGCGACGGGGAAGTCGGTCAGGTGCACCGAGTCGTGGGCCGGTTCTCGCCCCGCCGCCCGTGCCGGGGCCACCTCGAGGTCCTGCCACAGCCGCTCGGCCAGGAAGGGGATGAAGGGCGCCAGCAGCTGGGACAGCGTGGACAGGCAGGTGTGCAGGGTGTGGTAGGCGGCGGCCTTGTCGGCCGGGTCGTCGTGCACGGACTTCCAGAACCGTCGGCGGTTGCGCCGCACGTACCAGTTGGACAGGTCCTCCACGAACCGCTCCAGGGCGCGCGTCGAGGTGGAGACGTCGTAGTGCTCGAGCGCGGTGTCCACGGTGTCGATCAACTCGGCGAGCTCGGCCAGCACCCACCGGTCGATGGCGGGTCGGTCCGCCACGTCCGGCGCGGGCAGGCTGAGGTCGAAGCCGTCGATGTCGGCGTAGGTGGTGAAGAACACGTGGGTGTTCCACAGCGTCAGCAGGAAGCGGCGGACCACGTCCTCCAGCAGGTTGTGGCTCACCCGCCGGTTCACCCACGGGTTGCCCTCGGCGAACATCAGCCAGCGGATCGCATCGGCCCCGTGGGCGTCGATCAGCTCCCACGGGTCGAGGACGTTGCCCGCGGACTTCGACATCTTGCGGCCGTCCTCGTCCACGATGTGGCCGAGGCAGGCGCAGGTGAGATACGAGCTGTCGTCGAACAGCAGGGTGGACTCGGCCAGCAGGGAGTAGAACCACCCGCGGGTCTGGTCGATCGCCTCGCAGATGTAGTCGGCGGGGTAGTGGCGGGCGAACTCCTCCTGGCCGGTGTGGGGATAGCCCCACTGGGCGAAGGGCATCCCACCGGAGTCGAACCAGGCGTCGGCGACCTCGGGCACGCTGTGCGCCTCGCCGCCGCAGACCGGGCAGGGCAGGACCACCTCGTCGACGTAGGGGCGGTGGGGATCGAGCTCGGTGAGGTCGCGGCCGGCCTTCTCGCTCAGCTCCGCGCGGCTGGCCACCACCTCGACGTGGTCGCAGTCGCTGCAGCGCCAGAAGGGCAGGGGAGTGCCCCAGTACCGGTCGCGGGACAGGGCCCAGTCGACGTTGTTCTCCAGCCACCGCCCGAAGCGGCCGTCACGGATGTGCTCGGGGTGCCAGTCGATCGTGGCGTTGTTGGCCAGTAGCTCGTCGCGTTTGGCGGTGGTGCGGATGTACCAGGACGGCTTGGCCCAGTAGATCAGGGGCCGCCGGCACCGCCAGCAGAAGGGGTAGGTGTGGGTGTAGGTCTGCTGCTTGACCAGCAGGCCGCGCTGGTCGAGGTTCTCGGTCAGCCACTCGTCGGCATCCTTGACGAACACCCCCGCCCAGGGCCCGATCGTGAAGCTGCCCGTGGCGTCGACGGGGTTGAGGACGGGGAAGCCGTGCTCCCGGCCGACGGCCATGTCGTCCGCACCGAAGGCGGGGGCGAGGTGCACGATCCCGGAGCCATCGGCGGTGGTGACGAATCCGGCGGTCACCAACCGGTGGGTGTCGGCATCATCGGGCAGGGGTACGAAGTCGAAGGGGCGCGCGTAGTGGGCGCCGACCAGTTCGTCGAGGTGGACGGTGCGCACCACCTCGGCGTCCTCACCGAGCACCGCCTCGCGTCGCTCGCGGGCCAGCACCAGCAGCTCGTCGTCCACCCCGAAGGCGGAGGTGCGGACGAGCTCGTAGACGATGTCGGATCCGACCGCGCAGGCGGTGTTCGACGGCAGGGTCCAGGGCGTGGTCGTCCACACGACCAGGGCTGCGCCCTGCTCGGCCAGGGGCCCGTCGGTGACGGGGAAGCGGACGTAGACGCTCGGGTCGTCGACCTCCTGGTAGCCCTGGGACACCTCGGCGTCGGACAGAGCGGTGCCGCACCGGCCGCAGTAGGGGGCGACGCGGTGGTCCTGGAAGATCAGGTCCCGCTCCCACAGCTCCTTCAGCGCCCACCACAGGCTGTCCACGTAGGTGGCGTCCATGGTGCGATAGGCGTCGTCGGTGTCGATCCAGAAGCCGATGCGCTCGGTCAGCTCCTCGAAGGCGCCGACGTAGCGCAGCACCGACTCGCGGCACTTGGCGTTGAAGGCCTCGATGCCGTAGGCCTCGATGTCGGCCTTGGAGTCGAGCCCGAGCTCGCGCTCCACCTCGAGCTCGACGGGGAGGCCATGGCAGTCCCACCCGCCCTTGCGCCGCACCGACAGGCCCTTCATCGTGCGGTAGCGGGGGAAGATGTCCTTGAACACCCGTGCCTCGACGTGGTGGGTGCCGGGCATGCCGTTGGCCGTGGGCGGGCCCTCGTAGAACGACCAGTCGGGTGCGCCCTCGCGCTGGGCGAGGCTGCGGGCGAAGACGTCCTGCTCACGCCACAACGCCAGCACCTCGGTCTCCAGCGCCGGCAGGTCCGGGCGGGAGGCCACCTCGGGCCACGGGGACCGCGGCGTCGCGTTCCCACCCGGGGAGGTGCCGGTCGGGGTGGTGCCGGCCGGGGAGGTGCCATCGGCCTGGGGTGGCAGGGACGTCGAGGTGGTGGGTGCGTGGTCGGGCATCGGGTCGGTCCTCGAGCTCGGTGCCGCCCCCTCGGGACGGCGGTCTCGCCGTGGTCCCGAGGGACGACCCGAGCGCCTGGTGACGCTGGACCGCGGTCCCACCCTCGTTGGCCACCGTCCGCGGTGACCCCCTCGTTGCCTTCCACGCCGGCTCGCGCCGGGGGCCGACGTGTCGGGTCGGCGCCGTCCGTGCCTACGCGCCCGCGTACGCCGGCGACCGGTCGTCGGGTCGCGCGCGGGGTCTCGTCACGGCCGCTCGGAGGTGATGACGCCTCGGACCCCACCGCCGGCTTTCACCGTCCCGGCTCGCTCGTCGTGGGGCGGCCCGTCGCGCCGCGTCCTCGTCATCGCGTTGGTGCTG
>PWEU01000299.1 GCA_003554005.1 Nitriliruptoraceae bacterium | reverse complement strand
GTGTTGAACAGCCCCATGGCGTTCAGGGTCTGCACCAGTGGGATCAGCACGATCTGGTAGGGGATGAACATCCCGAGCAGCAGGGCGTTGAAGACGATCTCAGAGCCCTTGAAGCGCCACATCGAGAAGATGTAGCCGTTGATCGAGCCCAGCAGCGACGACAGCAGGGTGGCCGGGATCGCCAGCGCGAAGCTGTTGATCAGGTAGGGCCTGAGGATCGAGAAGCCGCGCTCCCCTGCGCTGAAGCTCAGGGAGGAGGGCAGCTCCCACATCCGGCTGATCAGCGCCTCGGCGGGCGGTTTGAAGCTCGTGATCACCATCACGTAGAGGGGCACTAGCGCGAACAGTGCCACCAGCACCAGGAAGGCGTAGAGGGGGATGCGTGCCAGGGCCTTATTCACTGGCCGCCTCCTCCGTGCGGTTACGGGCCCAGACCGCGGGCGCCATCAGCGCCACCACCAGCACCAGCAGGACCACCGAGATGGCGGCACCCCGGGCGAACTGGTTCGCGCGGAAGGTCGACTCGTACATGTAGACCGCGGGCACGTCGGTGACGTAGCCCGTGCCCGGCCCGGTCATCACGAAGATGAGGTCGAAGGTCTTCAGCGAGATATGCCCCAGCACGATCACGATGGTGATCGTCATCGGCAGCAGCATCGGCAGGATGACCCGGCGGTAGATCTGGGACTCCGAGGCGCCATCCACCCGGGCGGCCTCGCGCAGGTCCTCGGAGATGCCCTGCAGGCCGGCGAGGTAGATCGCCATGGCGAAGCCGGACATCTGCCACACCGCGGCGACCACCACGGCCACCAGCGCCACGGGGATCGCCCCCTCGATCTGTCCCCAGCGCCATCCGGGGATGATCTCCGTCGACACGTACCACATGGGCAGGGTCTCCACTCCCAGTCGTTCGAGGAGCAGGTTGACCCCGGCGCGGGGGTTGAACAGCCACTGCCACACCACCCCGGTCACCACGAAGGAGATGGCCAGGGGGAACAGGAACAGGTTGCGCCAGATCGGCGCACCCCAGGGATCACGGTCCAGCAGCATCGCGAGGACGAGGCCGATGACCACGGAGACACCCACGAACAGCACCGTGAACACGATGACGTTGCGCAGACCGGACAGGAAGCGGAAGGCGCTGAACAGGCGCGTGTAGGCGTCGAACCCGGCGAAGCTGAGGTCACGGACGAAGGAGGTCCAGTTGCTGACCGAGACCCAGCCCGTCCAGACGATGAAGCCGTAGACGAACACCCCGATCGCGATCACCGAGGGCAGCAGTAGGAGGATCGGGAGGTACCGCTCGGCGCGGCGCACCCAGCGGCGACGCGGCCGTCGTGCGATCCCAGCTTCGTCGGGCACGGCGCCGAGGTCGCCGGAAGCGACCTCGGCGCCGGTGGTCTGTGCCATGTCCGTCTCCGCAGGGACCGGCTGCGCGGCCGCATCGGCGGCCGCGCAGCCAGGGGTCAGCGCAGGTAGTCAGCGGCTGCTTGCTCGAGCTGCTGCGCGGCAGCCTCGGCATCGCGCTGGGCCATCCACTGGACGACGGCGGCCATCGCCGCGTCGGTGAAGTTCGGCGGCGCGGCGCTGTTGTGCGCCAGCGACGGGACCAGGGTGTCGGTCTGGAAGTCCTCGTAGGTGCTCTGGCCGTACTCGTTGTACTGGCTGAGGTCACCATCGAGGCGGGCGGGGATCGAGCCCTTCAGGGGGTTGAAGGGGTCCTGGCCCTCGACCGAGCCGAGCACCCGCAGCCAGTCGATCGTGCCCTCGCGGTTGGGTGCGCCCTCGGGGAGCCCGAAGGTGTCGACCACGGTGATGAAGCTGCCGCCGGTATTCGGGGTCGGCTCCCAACCGAAGTCCACGCCGGGTTCCAGGTTCAGGTCGGTGGAGAAGTAGCCCTGTGCCCAGTCGCCCATGATGTTCATGGCGGCCTCCCCCTCGGCGACCAGCTGCGCGGCGTCCTGCCAGTTGCGTGCCGCGTGGTCGTCGTTGATGTAGGCGAACATCTGCTCCATCATCTCGAAGGACTCGACCACCTCGGGCGACGTCCAATCGGCTTCACCGGAGAACAGATCGTTGTACATCTCAGGACCGACGGTCCCGAGCAGCACGGTCTCCCAGGTGTGGAGCAGGGTCCAGGTCTCGTTGTCACCGAGCGCCAGGGGCGTGATGCCCTCGGCCTCCAGGGCGGGAGCGACCTCCATGAACTCCTCGAAGGTGGTCGGCGGCTCGACGCCTGCGGTCTCGAAGGCCTCGAGGTTGGTGAACAGCACGTTCGAGCGGTGGACGTTGACGGGCACGGAGTAGATGTTGCCGTCCTCGTCGGTGGTCATCTCCAGCAGCTCGTCGGGGAAGGTGTCCCACCAGCCCTCCTCGTCGTAGAGGAAGTTGAGGGGCTCCATCGCGTCGGCGGCGACCCACTGGTCGAGCAGGGCACGGCCGGCGTGGATCTGGAAGGTCGAGGGCGGCTGGCCGGCCTGCATCCGGCTGGTCAGCACGGCCTGGGCATCGGTACCGGCACCACCGGCCACCGCGGAGTTGACGACCTCGTAGCCGTACTCGCGCTGGAACATGTCGATCAACGCCAGCAGCCCGGCTTCCTCACCGGCGCCGGTCCACCAGCTGAAGATCTCCACGGCGTCGCCGGGGATCGTCTCTGGGTCCTCCGGGTCGATGTCGTCGACCGCGGCCTCGTCCTCGGTCGTCGGGTCCTCGTCGTTGAGATCGGCCAACGGATCTTCGTCGGCTTCGCCGCACGCGGCCAGCAGCAACGCTGCTGCGGCGCACAGGGCCAGTACTCGCTTCATCATGCACTCCTCTAG